>JAZLEK010000042.1:0-17941 GCA_045615225.1 Acutalibacteraceae bacterium
GTCCTGCGGACATAAACACGACCATTCTGGTCGACTCCCACCCTGCCGTAAGGGCATATGATAACCTGCAAAAAAGCAGGTGGGTGCCGTCCGTACAGTTCGGGCTTCCAACATCCGATATAAATCGGGAGGCCTGCTCACCATCTGTACGAGATTAGGCCCCAAGTTAAAGGTTGTAGGGTTATAAATGCTAACATACACGAACAGGGTAGGATGAATTTGAATTAAGAAGTAATAGTGAAGAGGTAGTTCGAAATTATGCTTCGAACTTAAGCGCTTTCTGAAGTTTGCGGTTTTTTGTTAAAATCGAAATTTCTTGGTTAACCGCTTCGGTTAAAAGAGGACAGCCTTCAAGGCGGTCTGCCATAGCCTTAAAGCGGTCGCCGTTTTTACCGACAGCTGACGCTAAAAGAGCGATAACAAAGTTTACACTTGCGCGGTCGCCGGTTGTGAAGACTTCGCTCAGCATATCAAGAAGCTTTTTAAGAGCCTTTTTATTGTTTTCGTCTAAGGTTTTTCTGATTTCGGGCACAAAATAGGTCATACCGAAATCAAGATAAAGATATTTGCCCTTTTCCCCAACATAATCCTTATAAGTGTCTTTAAGTTCGGGGTAATTTGCAAGAAGCTTTGCGGTAAGAACATCAACATTTACCTTACCTGCAGAATTCGTCGAGGGAAGCTCTGTATTAGTATTTCTTGCGCGAACGGTTTTAATACCAAGAGATTTTTTTGCTTCGTCAACAAAATCTATACCAACGCAAACGGCGTCGTTCTTATTGCTCTTTTCATCGAAAAGATAGGAAGAGCAAAGAGCGTATTCGCCTGTGTTACCGTCGGTAATATCGGCAACAAAAAGCTTGTAAAGAGTCTTTTCTTCATCGTATTCAACCTTTAAAGCCTTGGTATCGTTAGAAAAAACACCGTTTTCACCCTTAAAGCCGTTTTCATCTAAAAATGCTTTCATTTCGCCGATAACGACGTCAAAAAATATGTTTTCCAAAAAAATTCACATCCAAAAATAATATTTACTGAATTATATCATACTATACTCTTTTTGTCAATTTAGCGTGACAGATTTCGAGCCTGTCACACTACGAGCAAGGTATAAAAACGGAGTGTCGAGCAGAGAGGTTACAACATAAATGAGATAACTTGAAACAATTATAGAAATTAAGGTCTTGGTATCATACATACCGTAAAAAGCAATAACGTTGAAAATAAGCGTGTTAACAATTTGGGCGGTAAGTGTGGCGACATTGTTTCTAACCCACAAAAATCTTTTCTTGTCTCCGGTCTTTTTTTCGGTAAATGCCCATATTTTATGGTAGAGGAAGACGTCAAGCTTCTGGGATACAATATAACCGAGCAGTGAAGCCGTAAGAAGCCTTGGAGTCACCGAAAAAACTGCTTCTAAATGAGGTCTTGCCCAGTCTGCTTCGGCGGGGGAATATAAAAACCACGACTGAGAAATAACAACCATAGAAACGGCGGCAACAATACCAAGATAAACCGATTTTGTAGCCTCTTTTTTGCCTTCCATCTCGCTTAAAATATCGGTCATCAAAAAGGTCGAGGCAAAAAGCACGTTTCCAAGGGTTTGCTCCATTCCAAAGGCTTTTACAAGCAGCAAAACCTCAATATTTGCCATAATCGTAATAATGGCGCCCAAGGCAAACATACCCGCCTTGCCGAAAAATTTGTAAACAAAGACAACGGCGGTAAAAAGCAACAAGAGAGATGAAATAAGTATAATTTCGTTCATAAAAGTTCCTTTCAGGGAATAAAAAAAGCGCCCTACGGCGCAAAATCAGTAGGGCGCGACGTCCCCGACGCGCCGTTTTATCTGACATATTTCCCGTAGTTTTGATTTATCCGTTTCGGATAGGCAGGATGGTTTCGAACTGCCTTGTTTGGTATTTTAGCACTGCGGTGAAAAATAGTCAAGCGGTTTTAATAAAATTAGGTAATTTCGCCCATAAGGTCGCAACTAAACTAAATTCGACTTAATTTTATTAATCTAAATCGAAATTAAATCTTGGAAATTTTTGTCGACGGCACTTGAATAAAAACATAAAGTATGTTAAAATCAATTATTATTTATACATAAGGAGCTATTTTATGCCGAATGTAACAGAATTCTTTGGTACAAACGTGTTTAGCGAAAGCGTAATGAAGGAGCGTCTTCCCAAAGACACCTTCGACCTTGTACAAAGAGCTATACATAACAACAAGCGTCTTGATTTAGAAACGGCGGCAATCGTTGCCAACGCTATGAAAGATTGGGCTATTGAAAAGGGCGCAACCCACTATACCCATTGGTTCCAGCCAATGACAGGGGTCACCGCCGAAAAGCACGATAGCTTTATCTGTCCTAAAAAAGACGGAAATATAATAATGGATTTTTCGGGCAAGGAGCTCGTTCAGGGCGAAACCGACGCCTCCTCATTCCCCTCGGGCGGTCTTCGCGCAACCTTTGAAGCCCGCGGCTATACCGCTTGGGACCCTACTTCCTTTGCCTTCCTTAAAGACGGTGTGCTCTGCATACCTACCGCCTTTTGTTCATATAGCGGCGAAGCGCTCGATAAGAAGACACCTCTTCTCCGCAGTATGGAAGCAATTAATAAGCAGGCGCTGCGTGTGCTTAAGCTCTTCGGCAACGAAGAGGTAACCGCCGTTAAAACAACGGTTGGTCCCGAACAGGAATATTTCCTTGTCGATAAGGACGCCTATCTGCAGAGAAAAGACCTTGTTTACACAGGCCGTACCCTTTTCGGCGCAATGCCCCCCAAGGGACAGGAGCTTGACGACCACTATTTCGGTACAATAAAGTCAAGGGTAAAGGCATTTATGACCGAGGTTGATACTGAACTTTGGAAGCTGGGCGTAACCTCAAAAACCGAACATAACGAGGCGGCTCCCGCTCAGCACGAGCTTGCCCCTGTTTTCGCAACGACAAATATCGCGGTTGACCATAACCAGATTACAATGGAACTGCTTCAGAGAATTGCCAAAAAGCACGACCTTGTCTGCCTTTTACACGAAAAGCCTTTCGAGGGTGTTAACGGCTCGGGTAAGCACAACAACTGGTCAATTTCCACAGGCTCTGGTGAAAACCTCTTAAACCCGGGTGAAACACCTTACGAAAATGCTCAGTTCCTGTTATTCCTTTGCGCCGTTATTAAGGCGGCTGACGAATATCAGGATTTGCTTAGAATTTCTATTGCTTCTGCCGGAAACGACCCCCGTCTCGGCGCTCTTGAAGCACCCCCTGCGATAGTTTCTATGTTCCTCGGCGACGAGCTTAGCGAAATTTTAGAGGCTATCAAGAAGGACGAAGCCTACGGCGGCAAGGAAAAGGAAAACCTAAAGGTCGGCGTTCACGTTCTTCCCAAATTCCCCAAGGACACAACCGACCGAAACCGTACCGCGCCTCTTGCCTTTACGGGCAACAAGTTCGAATTCCGTATGCTCGGCTCTTCCGACTCTGTGTCGGAGCCTAATGTTGTGCTCAACACCGCCGTTGCCGAAGTGCTTCGCGTTTTTGCCGACGAGCTTGAAGCGGCAGAAGATTTTGAAACAGCTCTTCACGACCTTATCAAGAAAACCGTAGAAAAACACGACCGCATAATCTTCAACGGTAACTGCTATGATGAAGCGTGGGTAAAGGAAGCCGAAGCAAGAGGGCTTTCAAACCTTGAGTCGACCCCCGACGCGCTCCCCCATCTTCTTGACAAAAAGAATGTTGAGCTTTTCGCTACTCACAAAATCTATACCGAAAACGAGCTTAAATCACGCCTTGAAATTTTGCTTGAGAATTATTGCCATATAATTGGAATTGAAGCGGCAACAATGGCAGATATGGCTCGCAAGGATATACTTCCCGCCGTTTCCCGTTATATTACCGATTTGGCAGACGCTGTATCGGTTGGAAATATAATCGGCGAAGATTTAAGAGACAGCTTCGAAGCGGTGACCGCAAAGGAGCTTACCGCCCTTAAGGCAACCGCCTTCGGCGAGCTTACCTTGCTCGAAAAAGCGGCCGCAAAAGCTAAGGAAATCAGCCTTTCCGCCGACCGCGCAATGTATTATAAAAACTCGGTAATTCCCGTTATGGAAGCGCTCAGAGCCTCGGTCGACGCAATGGAAAAACTCACCTGCGAAGACTATTGGCCAATGCCAAACTATGGCGATTTACTCTTCGGAGTAATGTAAAATTAAAAACTATTAGTTGTTAAAGCAAACACAAGGGGACAAACACACAGAACCGTCCCCTGTGTTACCTCGGCAAATAGGAAGATTAACAGGGATAAGTTTCGGTACTGTGAGAAAATTCTAAGAACACACAGAACCGTCCCCTGTGTTACCCGAAACAAGAAAAACACCCAAAAAACTTGGGTGTTTTAAATAGATTCAAACATTTTTATCTCCTATGTTTTTAATGCCACTTGCAACGATATATAGGTGTTAGAGTATCCCAGTCGAGCTCGCCTGTAGGTTCAGGTTCACACATCCCAGCCTCTATCCCCACCACTCTTCCACAGCGAGAGCAGTAATGCACCTTATCATCTAAGCCGGGGTCCATATCCTCATATACTGAGTTGCCATTTTTCTCTCCAGTAAACGGACAATAGGGATAACCGTACTGTTGATTCCAAAGTGGGTAACATTCTCCATCTCCTTTACCTCTTACTCGGCCGCAGCTTGAACAATGAAGAACATTTTCATCATCAGAGCTGCTTGTATTGGAGCTTGAGTTATTCGAGCTTGAGTTATTCGAGCTTGAGTTGCTTGAGCTTGAATTCTTTGAGCTTGAACTGTTGGAACTGTTTGAACTTGAATTGTTAGAGCTTGAGTTTCTTGAGCTTGAATTCTTTGAGCTTAAGCTATTTGAACTATTGTTTTTTGAACTTGTATCTTTAGATGATGTGTCATCTTCACTTGAAGACAAGCTACTACTGTCATTTTTGCTTTCCTCCGAGGAAACCGAAGATTCATTTTTAGACTCATCTGAAGAGTCACTTGAAACTTCACTGGAACTAATTATATTAGAGCCGTGTGAGTGATTATCAGAGTGAGTGTCTTTATTATCATCCTTTCCGCAGGAGCATAAAGCAAAAATCATTACTAATGAAAGCATAATTGCTACGATTTTTTTCATAAAAAACCAACTCCTTTAAAATATTTCTGCAAATTTAATTTGCTAAATTATTATAGCATATTGACTATTTATTGTCAAATGTCACCAAAGTGACCCACCACCTGCACAGCAGGTGGTTTTAGCACTAATTTTGACATTTTTTAGAAAACACAGGGGACGGTTCTATGTGTTGCAAGAATTTATAAATCTCTTTAAAAAAGAAAAAGGGCTCCGTACGGAGCCCTTTAATTTTATTTTTCAATCTTAATCTCTTCGGTATCGAAGTTTACGGTGATTTTTGTGCCGTCAGAGAAGGTTGTGCGCTGAATTCTGCGGTCGGCGCTTACGAATTCGTGTTTTACCATAGCGGCAAAGGCAAGTTTTTCTGCGTTTTCACAAACCGTCACAGTTTCATCAATAGTTTCCTTATCGGCATCAATGTTCAGGTAAAGCGGATTACCGTTCAGCCAGGCGTGAGCATATCCGCTGTCCTTGCCTGTAAGTCCCCAGCCTCCGCGGCTGCCCTTTTTACCAATCCAGGGAACAACAACACAGTCGTGGTAAACAAGGTTTAAAAGGGGAATCTGCCAACCAACCTCGTTTGAAGCAGTACCGCCAAGCCAATCGGTGAAATAGGGGGCGTGGTGGCAAAGCACCTGAGAAGGAAGAATACAGTCGAGAACCTCCTCGGAAGAAGGAATAATTCCGCGGGAGGTAAGAATATCAAGACATTCTCTGCGGCGTCTTGCGCACTTTTCTCTGGTCATGGGGTGGTCGGGTGAGAAGCATTCGTCAAGCTCTACAACCGAGAAAACGTCAAGATATGCAGCCTCAATATTTATGCCCATTTCCTCAAAAGTATCGTAATTTTTGGTAACGTAACGGGGCGCTTTCTCGGCGCAAAGGAAGGAATGCTTTCCGCCGTACCAAACCGAACAAAACGGGTGTCCGCCGTCGGCGTTCATAACTGCTTCGTCGAAAGAAAAAACAGGAGAATCGTAGTAATAGTCGCGGTATTGGTCGTGTATACCAAAGATAAAGCCCGCGCTTGTAACGGTGTCGGCAAGGTGCTTCATACCGTCCTTTCCGCCTGCCGCTTCGTGAGGCGGGAACGGGTCGGGGTGAAGATTATCATAACCGTGATTGCCCCAACCGTCGAAGTGGGTGTAAGCCCTTTTAAGGCCTTTACTTGAGAGAGCCTTTATCTGCTCGGCGCGCTCATAAAACGAGGTGTGACTGTCGTTTTTCTCGGGCTCGTCCTTGTGATAATAATCCGAATCGGGCGAAATGTGGGTTGCAATTCCCGTATGAATTACGGGACAGCCCAAAAGCTTTCTGACGTTCGGGTTGCGGATAGCCTTTTCCTCAAGGCTTACAAAGTTGCCCTTTGCCTTGACGTAATTTCTGTAAGACTGTGCAAAATCGCAGTAATCGCAGTTTTCCATAAAGCGATATATCATTTTTCTCGGATATGACATATAGCCGAGCGAGGTTATCCACAAGGGAGCAACCTTTTCACCGCCATTTTCGTATCTTAGCTCGTATGTAACATCGAACGGGGTGTCATATATTGCAAGATATCCGGTGTCCTTGCGCACCTGCGCAAAAATCGGCATATAACCGTCGCGCTCATACACCTTTCCTCCAAACAGGCAGATTTCTTGTCCCGCAGGAACAAGACAGCCCTGCATACGGGAAAGAACGGTATAGCAAAGGGGCAGATTGTTCTCTCTCAAATCTCCCTTATCGCCAAAGGCTTTACCAAAATCAAACGGGGCGGGGAAGGATACCTTTGAGATTTCGCATTTTTCGTCCCCTTCTACCTGTAAGGTGAAATAAACATCGTCGGTTGTAAATTCGACTTCAGCCCTTGTTGTCACCTTGATTTTATGACTGCCGAAATCGGTATAAACCGCTTCAATTACTTCCGAGGTTCCCGTTTTGTACAGTGAAGAACTTTCACACTTCGGGAAAGGAATTACCGTCTCATCCGAAAAACGAACATATGGGCGTTCGCTCATGGTCCAAACGGCGTTTCCTATGCTCACCGAATAAGCGCAGGAATCGGGGTCGCCGGTAAGAATGAGTTTTTTGCCTTTTATTTTAAATTTTGCCATATAAACAACCTCCTTTTTCACCGTCATTATAGCACATTCGATTCAAAAAACAATATAAAAATACGGTGTTTTAGGCGCAATTTGTTAAAAAAATACAAAATTTCTTGTTTTTTATTCCAAACGCTATTATTTCCTTGCTTTTTTACTTAGTTTAAATTATAATATATGTACTAAGGTGTAGAATGTTGTCTTTCTATGTCTTGATGAATTAACCGAGTTTTCATCTGTGTGCACGACAACGGTTTAAAAGGTGTTGATGAATATGAAAAAGAACAAAAAACGCGAAAGTACAAAAGGTCTCATCAGAGGAATTGAATCTTTCATTGAAGTTGTTGTACTTTCTGTTATATATTACATCGTTTGGGATATGTACTACAACGAAGGACCTATTCCGCTTTTCCTCGGTAAAGGTAAGTATATCCTTATGGGAATTTATGCCCTGCTCGCATATCTCTTTATCAAGAACACAGATGGCTTCCAGTTCGGCGACCTTCGCCGAACAGACCTTGGTCTTGCCCAGTGGATAGCTATTGCAATTACAAACGTTGTAACCTACTTCCAGCTTTGTCTTATCGAAAATGTTATGATAAGTCCGTGGCCTATGGTTATACTTACGGTTATTGACGTAATTATAACAACCTTTTTTGTCTTCTTCTATGTTTACGTCTACCGCCATACCTACGCTCCGAGAAATATGGTTATGATTTTCGGCACCAATTCTGCCCTGAGCCTTAAATTTAAAATCGACTCAAGGTCGGACAAATACAACCTCAAAAAGCTTATTCCTGCCGAAGCAGGACTCGATAAAATTTACGAGGAAATCGTAAAATACGACGCCGTTGTTATTAACGACCTTCCCGCAACCATGAGAAACGATATTTTGAAGTTCTGCTATGAACATGAACTGCGTTCTTATGTAGTTCCCAAAATAACCGACGTATTCATCCGCGGTGCAAAGGATGTAAGCCTTTTTGACACCCCAATTTTTCTTGTTAAGGGTACAGGTCTTACAATAACTCAAAAGGCTGTAAAAAGATTGTTAGATATAGTTCTTTGCCTTATTGCAATGATACCTGCTTTGCCTATTATGCTTATAATTGCTCTCGCAATAAAGCTCGAAGACGGAGGCCCCGTTTTCTATAAGCAGAGAAGAGCAACTATTGACGGCGAAGAGTTTGATATACTCAAGTTCAGAAGCATGATAGTCGACGCCGAAAAATCGGGAATGTCAATTCCGGCTACAGGTAAAGACCCCAGAATCACAAAGGTCGGAAACGTTATCCGTGCTCTTCGTGTAGATGAGCTTCCCCAAATACTCAACATCTTAAAAGGTGATATGAGTATTGTAGGACCTCGACCCGAAAGACTTGAGCACGTTAAAGAATACACAAAGGATATCCCCGAATTCCAGTATCGCCTTAAGGTAAAGGGCGGACTTACCGGCTATGCCCAGATTTACGGAAAATATAATACCAGCGCTTACGATAAACTCAGAATGGACCTTCTTTACATTGAAAACTATTCTCTTTTCTTAGATGTAAAGCTTATCCTTACAACTATCCGTATTATGTTCAGCAAGGAAAGCACCGAAGGCTTTGAAAAGGTTGCCGAAAACGAGCAAAGCCTGAAAGATTATATCGAGAGCCTGAAAGGATAATCAAATGGCAAAAAAGAAAACCGCTTATTTAATCAGCTGCTCCGACCACTATGGTCACAGGTTGCACGTTACCGATGACTGTCTGAAGCAAATGGGATATGAAACGGTATATATCACTTCCGATTTTGACCATAACACAAAAACAAAATATAATTGCGAAGTATCGGGTTGCGTTCAGCTTCACGCCAAAGAATACAAGAAAAATCTTTCGATTTCCCGCATACTTTCCCACCGCGGTTTTGCCAAAACGGTTTTCGGCTATATCGAAAGTCAGGAAACTCAGCCGGACCTCATCATTTGCTTGCTTCCCCCCAACTTTTTAGCCTATTTTGGCGCTAAATACAAGAAAAGGCACAAGAATGTAAAACTTGTTTTTGATATATTCGACCTTTGGCCCGAAACCTTTCCCTCAAACAGCCTAAAAAAGCTTTTAGCCCCTGTTTTTAAGGTCTGGTCAAATATAAGAGATAAAAATCTCTATGCTGCCGATTTCATTTTCACTGAATGTGAAATGTTCAGACAAATGCTTGACTTAGATGATAAAAAATCTAAAACCGCCTATCTTTGCGCCGACCCGCTTGAAAATCAAAGCATTGCTCGGCTTAGCAATGAACAGATAGACCTTTGTTATCTCGGCGCAATTAACAATATAATAAGTATTCCCGATATTTGTGCTCTTATCAAAGACCTTGCGAAAGAAAAGAAGACGGTTCTTCACATAATCGGTGCGGGAGAAAGACAAGAAGAATTTGTAGAGTCGGCAAAAGAAGCGGGCGCCGAGGTAATATTCTACGGCGCGGTTTACGATGAAGCAAAAAAAGAAGAAATAATTTCAAAGTGCCATTTTGGACTTAATATTATGAAATCTTCGGTTTGCGTGGGACTCACAATGAAATCGGTTGATTATTTTCGTCACTCACTCCCGATTATTAACAACATCCCCGCCGACACAAAAAATCTTGTAGAGGAAAAAGGTGTTGGTGTTCCTCTGGATAACAGTTGTGCCGAAATACTACTTTCATTAAGCGTAGATGACTGCCTTAAAATGAGAGAAAATGTAAAAGAAATGTTTGAAACTACATTCGAAAAAAATGTAGTTCTTTCGGAAATCAAGTCTGTTTTTGAACAAGATTTTCAGTCAAATCAATTTATCGAAAGGTATAGAGGTGAGTAAATTTGAGTGCGGTGACAATATTATTGGCCACATATAACGGCAAACAATATGTTGAGCAAATGATAGAAAGCATTATTTCTCAAGATTTCACCGATTGGAAGTTGATTCTGTCAGATGATGGTTCAACAGACGGAACCGCAGAAATTCTTGAGTCATATGCTGAGAAAATGCCCGAAAAAATCGTACATTATAAATCGGGCAAGCGTTTTGGAAACGCTCAAAATCATTTTATGCATCTGCTTGAACAGTTTCACAACACACCGTACATTATGTTTTGTGACCAGGATGACGTGTGGCACCCTGATAAAATCAGCAAAACCTTTGCGAGAATGAAGGAAATTGAAAAAGACCCCTCTGTTCCGGCGCTGGTTCATACCGATTTGCGTGTGGTTGACAGCAACTTAGTTGTTTTAGATAATTCTTTTATGCATTTTTCTAAATTAGAAGGCAAACGCATGTCTTTGAAACAGTTGTTGGTTCAGAACGTCGTGACTGGATGCACTATGATGATTAATAACGCTTTGGCGAATGTGGCTGTACAAAGCGTTGCTAAGGCAAATGTTGTGATGCATGATTGGTGGCTTGCTTTAATTGCCTCGGCTTATGAGCAGACGGGCTTTTGGCACGAGCCTACAATTGATTATCGTCAACACAATAATAATGTTGTAGGCGCTAAGAATATAAGGTCTGCAGGTTATATAATTAACAAAATTCGCAGTACGGAAATTCGCGCTGCTATGGAGAATACGTTTAAACAAGCTGCAGAATTTGAAAAATGTTTTAACGGGATTATACCCGAAAACAAATTTAAAATAGTTTCTAATTATGCTAAACTCGGAGCAAAAAGAGGCTTATTCAGAAAAGTAGGATATATTCGACATGGTTTTTGGAAAATCGGATTAACTAGAAAAATAGCTCAGCTTTTGATGGGATAGCAAACCAATTAAATATGAGTTTAATAATCGATGTATTATCCAATAATTAAGTATTAAGAATATTCATATAGACGGTACGGAGGTAAAAATGAACGATAGCGTTATTTGCAAGAAAAATATATGCTTTTTGTTATATACTGCAATAACAACATTTTTTCTTGCAATGGGACATATTCTTTCCAGTATTCATAGATTCGCTACAGGCTTTTTATTAGTTATTGTTGCGGTAGCATTGTATTTTATAATCGTATTTTTAGTTGCTGAAAAAAACTGGCTTGATATCAGAGCAATATTTCATGCTGTTTGGGTAGCTACTATCGGTCTTGCATCACTTCGCCTTACTGATTATCAGGAAAAATGGCAAGCAGAAACCTGGTACTGTGTTGCTCTTGCATACCTAATATTTCAGATAGGTGCGCAATCAGGTGTTGCATTTGGTAAGTCTTTATTTGATAATGTGAAAAATATAGTTAAGAAAGTCAAGTTAGGCAAAATAAGGTTTGAAGTAAAGGAAAACCGATTTTTCTGGATTTGCGTTATTACCACATTGATAGGTTTGGCTTGTTTCGTTTGTAATGTGATTATTCGCGGATATATTCCGTGCTTTTCTAACGACCCTGCGGCATACGTTACTTTTTACACAAGGTTTCACATTTTCGCCGTAGCGGCAACGGGTGTATCGGGCTTGTGTTATTACACTATAGTTACTCAGAAACTCAACAAAATTAAGAAATTTATATTATTACTATGCATTTTATATGCAACCTTCTTGTTTCCAATTTTTGTAGTGTCAAGAGGAACGTTTATCGCTTCCGCTTTATCGTTAACCGTTACGGTTTTTTACTTGCACAAAAAGAAATTCTGGGTGTTGGTTCTTTGTTTGACTGTAATTATAAGCGTTTATTTCGGAGCCTCAATTTTAAGAAATTACACAGATGCTCAGTTAGAATATTTTTTCGAGCCATCTCAAATTCACGTAGATTCGAGTAAAAATCCCAATTCATCCTCATCTTCTTTATCCTCGTCAGAAGAGTCGTCTTCGTCATCTTCTTCAAATACAGATAACGAGGACCAAAATGAGAACAACGATAACACATCTTCGGGATTTGTATTTACTTTGCCTCCTAAGCTTACGTTTGTTTACAGTTATTTAACGGTAAGCCACGATAATTTCAATGAAGCGGTACAGAATTCCACTGAATATACATACGGTTTACATCAAATTTCTCCGTTCAATTCAATTTTAAGAAGCAACTGGATTGAAGATAAGCTTAGTGAATCGGAATATTATTTAGTAAGACCGCATTTAAACACAGTTAATCTTATTGGGTATTTCTATTACGACTTTCATATATGGGGCGTTATAATTTTTACTTTGTTATGGGCATTTATCTTTGGGGTGTTGCAAAAGTTTGCTGAAATTGCTAAAAAGCCGTTTTTTCTATTAGCGCTTGGAAATGCTATGGTTCCCGTTGCATTATGTTTCTTTTCAGCATGGCTTAGCGTCTTTTCACAGTGGATGCTATGGGGTGTAGTATTGATTTTTGCTGTAGCTTCAAGTATAAAAATAGAATCAAAGAAAAAATTTGATAATAATTAACTTTTATGAGAGGCAGGTAAAATTATGAAAGGCATTATTCTTGCCGGAGGCTCCGGCACAAGACTCTATCCACTTACCAAGGTGACCTCTAAACAGTTGTTGCCAATTTACGATAAGCCCATGATTTATTATCCGCTTTCGGTGCTTATGAATGCGGGCATCCGTGATATTCTTATAATTTCAACACCTCAGGATACCCCTCGTTTTAAGGACCTTCTTGGTGACGGCAAACAGTTTGGAGTTAATCTTTCCTACGCCGTTCAGCCCTCTCCCGACGGACTGGCTCAGGCGTTTATAATCGGCGCCGACTTTATCGGTGACGATACAGTGGCAATGGTGCTCGGCGACAATATCTTTTCTGGCCACGGCTTTAAAAAGCGTCTTAAGGCTGCTGTCGAAAATGCAGAAAACGGCAAGGGCGCAACCGTGTTCGGTTATTATGTAGACGACCCCGAGCGTTTCGGAATTGTTGAGTTTGATAAAGATGGCAGAGCAATTTCTATCGAAGAAAAGCCTGAAAAACCCAAGAGCAACTACTGTGTTACAGGACTTTATTTCTACGATAACAAGGTTGTAGAATATGCTAAAAATTTAAAGCCTTCGGCTCGCGGCGAGCTCGAAATTACCGACCTTAACCGAATTTATCTCGAAGATGGTCAACTTAACGTTGAGCTTTTAGGTCAAGGCTTTACTTGGCTCGACACAGGCACACACGAAAGCCTTGTCGAAGCAACCAACTTCGTTAAAACTATTGAAACCCATCAGCACAGAAAAATTGCTTGCCTCGAAGAAATTGCATATTTAAACGGTTGGATAAGCAAAGAAGACGTGCTTGAGGCTTACGAGGTGCTTAAGAAAAACCAATACGGACAGTACTTAAAGGATGTTTTAGACGGCAAGTACATAGACGTTTTACATTAATTTTTGAGGAGAAAAGAATATGACTATTATTGTTACAGGTGGCGCCGGCTTTATCGGCTCAAACTTTGTTTTCCATATGCTCGGCAAATATCCCGACTACAGAATCATCTGTCTTGATAAACTTACCTATGCGGGCAACCTTTCTACCTTGGCTCCCGTAATGGACAACCCCAACTTCCGTTTTGTAAAGGCAGATATCTGTGACAGAGAAGCGGTTTACAAGCTCTTTGAAGAAGAAAAGCCCGATATGGTGGTTAACTTTGCGGCAGAAAGTCACGTTGACCGTTCTATTGAGAACCCCGAAGTATTCCTCCAGACAAACATTCTCGGCACACAGGTGCTTATGGACGCTTGCCGCAAATACGGCATCGATCGCTATCATCAGGTTTCCACCGATGAGGTTTACGGCGACTTACCCCTTGATCGCCCCGACCTCTTCTTTACCGAGGAAACCCCAATTCATACATCTTCTCCATATTCCAGCTCTAAAGCAGGCGCAGACCTTTTAGTTCTCGCTTATCACAGAACCTATGGCCTTCCCGTTACTATCAGCCGTTGTTCCAACAACTACGGCCCCTATCATTTCCCCGAAAAGCTTATTCCTCTTATGATTGCTAACGCATTAAATGACAAGCCTCTTCCTGTTTATGGTGAGGGACTCAATGTGCGTGACTGGCTCTATGTTGAGGACCACTGCAAAGCTATCGACCTTATCATTCATAAGGGCAGAGTAGGCGAGGTTTACAATATCGGTGGCCACAACGAAATGAAAAATATCGATATTGTTAAGATTATCTGTAAGGCACTTGGTAAACCTGAAAGCCTTATCACCTATGTAACCGACCGTAAGGGTCACGATATGCGTTACGCTATCGATCCGACCAAGATTCACTCTGAACTCGGTTGGCTTCCTGAAACTATGTTTGCTGACGGTATTCAGAAGACAATTCAGTGGTATCTCGATAACAAGGAGTGGTGGGAGACCATCATTTCGGGTGAATATCAGAACTACTACGACCAGATGTACGGTAACCGCTAATGAAAGTATTTGTAACCGGAGTTGGCGGACAGCTTGGGTACGATATAATGAATGAACTGGCCGACCGCGGATATGACGCGGTCGGTAGTGACATATTAGAAACTACCCAGTTTGAAAATTATGTTCAGCTTGATATTACCGATGAAAATGCGGTAAGAGAAGCACTTGTCAGCATCCGTCCCGACGCAGTAATTCATTGCGCCGCCTGGACTGCTGTTGACGCCGCAGAAGACGAAGAAAATATAGAAAAGGTACGCGCGATTAACGCGAAAGGCACCGAAAACATTGCAAAGGCCGCAAAAGAAGTTGATGCTAAAATGATTTATATCAGCACCGACTACGTCTTTGACGGACAAGGTGACGAACCCTGGCAACCCGACTGTAAGGATTACGCGCCCTTAAGCGTTTACGGTAAAACCAAGCTCGAGGGAGAACTTGCGGTTAGCGGCACCTTGGATAAATATTTTATTGTACGTATTGCCTGGGTTTTCGGACTTAACGGCAAAAACTTTATAAAGACAATGCTCAGTGTCGGCAAAAGGTTTGATACTGTAAAGGTGGTGTGCGATCAGATTGGCACCCCAACCTATACTTTGGACCTTTCCCGTCTGCTTGTAGATATGGTTGAAACCGAAAAATACGGTTACTACCACGCAACTAACGAGGGCGGATATATAAGCTGGTACGATTTTACTTGTGAAATCTTCCGTCAGGCAGGTTATACAACAAATGTTGTTCCCGTTACTACTGCCGAATACGGTATTTCAAAGGCGGCTCGCCCCTTCAATAGCCGACTCGACAAATCAAAATTAGTAGAAAATGGATTTAAGCCTTTACCCGATTGGAAAGATGCGCTTAGCCGATACTTAAAAGAAATAGAGGAATAATTATGGGACAAATTAAGGTTGAAAAAAATGCCGGCGGTATAGAGGGGCTTTGTGTTATAACCCCCGCCGTACACGGTGACAACCGCGGATATTTTATGGAAACATACAGCAAACGCGATATGCTTGAAGCAGGCATCGATATCGACTTTGTACAAGATAATCAGTCTATGTCGGTTAAGGGAGTGCTTAGAGGTTTACATTTCCAAAAACAATTTCCGCAAACAAAATTGGTGCGCGCCATCAAGGGCAGAGTTTTCGATGTTGCGGTTGACCTTCGCGAAGGAAGCAAAACCTATGGTAAATGGTATGGCGTAGAGCTAACCGAAGAAAACAAAGTACAATTTTTAATACCCAAGGGATTTGCTCACGGATTTTTAGTTTTATCCGAAAAGGCAGAGTTCTGTTACAAGTGCGATGATTTTTATCACGCCAACGACGAGGGCGGACTTGCTTGGAACGACCCCGAAATCGCAATAGAGTGGCCCATAGAAGACGGAATGGAGCTCATCCTTTCCGAAAAGGACAAAAACTGGGGCAGTCTCAGTGAAACTTTTAAATTTTAAGGGGCTTTTATGAACAAACAACCTTTAATTTCGGTAATAGTATTAAACTACAACCCTGACTTCGAAAAGCTTTGCGCAACCTTGAAATCGGCATTACTGCAAAAGGATATAAATTTTGAAATTATTATTGCCGACGATGGTTCAAAAAACAACCTTGAAAAAGAGATAAAAAATCTTTTTAAAGAGTATGATTTTTCAAATTATAAGCTTGTTTTACGCGAAAAAAATGTTGGAACGGTCCAAAATTTATATGATGCGGTAAAGGCGTCCTGCGGTAAATATATTAAACCAATTTCCCCTGCGGATTGTTTCTATAATGAGACAACTCTAAACACCGTTTTATCTTATATGGATGAAAACAAATCGGATGTTTTGTTCGGCGATATGGTTTATTATGAAAAATCAAAAGAGGTAAATGTTTTCAACATAAAGACCCCTTGGTGTGATGAAATTTATCTGCAAGAAAACTACAACCCCAAAAAGATTTTAAAGCACCAAATGAGTTACTATGAAAACATCTCGGGTGCTGCGGTATTCTACCGTCGCGAGCGGATAATTGAAGGGTTAGAATTTATACTTGGCACGGTTAGATATGCCGAGGATGCTATGTTGCAATATTTTGCGACTAAGGGAGAAAGAATATCTTATCTTCCACAGTTTGTCGTTTGGTATGAATACGGGTCGGGAATTTCAACCTCGCAGGGTCGCTCAAACAGACTGGTAACTGATTTTTATGAGTTTTATAAATTGCTTAAAACAAAATTCCCCAAAAACAGTATTATCAAAAGAAACCTGCTTAAATGGTTTTCAGTCTCAAAAGACAAAAAGCTTTTAAATTTGTTTTTAAAATCAATCGGTTTTGATTACATTTTTTTCTATCTCAAAAGACTAAACCGCAAAAAGAAATATTCTTGCAGCGGTTATGACATAACTTATCTAAACGATTGGTTTTCCAAACGGGAAGAATAAGGAGAAACAATGGACATTAAATTACTTAAATTTCAGCCCCACGGCGATGAAAGAGGACAATTGGTTGCCGCCGAAATAGATAAGGAAATCCCTTTTGAGATAAAAAGGGTATATTATATCTATGATACCCTTGAGGGTGTAAGACGAGGTTTCCATGCGCATCTAAAACTCGAACAAATTCTCATTTGCGTTTCGGGAAGTTGTAAAATTCATTTAGACAACGGAAAAGAAACCGCAGAGGTTTTGCTCGACAAACCGTACGAAGGGCTTTATATTTCCAACAATATGTGGAGAGAAATGTACGACTTTTCAAAGGACGCAGTTCTTCTTGTTCTGGCAAGTGAACTTTATGACGAGAAGGACTATATAAGAGATTATGACACCTTTATTGAAATGGTGAAAAGTAAAGGAGAAAACAAATAATGAGAGTTCCTTTTGTAAGCTTTGTTCCTATGGAGAAAGAACTTGATGCTGAGCTAAAGGCGGCTTTTGCCCGCGTTTTAGAGCGTAGTTGGTATATCGACGGCGCAGAGGATAAGGCCTTTGAAGAAGCATTTGCAAAATATTGCGGCGTAAAATACTGCATCGGCTGCGGAAACGGACTTGACGCATTAATGCTGACCCTTAAAGCACTTGGAATTAAAAAAGGCGATGAGGTCATTGTTCCCTCAAACACCTTTATTGCCACCGCGCTTGCGGTTACCTATGTGGGTGCAACTCCCGTTTTTGTTGAGCCTGATATCAGAACGTTTAACATCAACCCCTCTTTAATCGAGGAAAAAATTACCGAAAAAACAAAGGCAATAATGCCAGTTCACCTTTACGGTCAGGCCTGCGATATGGACCCAATTTTAGAGATTGCCAAGAATCATAACCTCTACGTTATTGAAGATTGCGCACAGGCACACGGCGCTACCTATAAGGGTAAAATAATCGGCT
>JAZLEK010000043.1:0-19609 GCA_045615225.1 Acutalibacteraceae bacterium
TTTTGAGCGAGGGTCAGCGAAATTCGGACGTTGCCGACCTTCAGACATATTTAAGCTATATTGCAGATTTTTATACCGATATACCAAAAATTCCCGTGACCTCATATTTTGGTGAGCAGACACGGGCGGCGGTCGAAGTATTTCAGCGACTATTTGGTATACCTGTTTCGGGTGCTGTTGGCGCGCTTACCTGGTACGAAATAGCAAACCAGTATAATTTTCTTCTTGATACCGAGACATAAAAAAGCCTTACTCAACAGAGTAAGGCTTTTTTTATTCTTTATTTAAAGCGGCAATTGTTACAAAAATTCCCGCCGCGAAGGTGGTGAGCGCAGGTATGTTACCGAAATATCCAAAAGCGTTTGGAATGATTAGGGCACAAATAAATCTCGGCACCGAACTAAGTGCGCAAAAATAGCCGCAAAGCACAGTCGTTGCTAAGTTCAGCTGTTGATTTTTAATTTCTACGCCGCACTGTTGCTTTGAAAAACTCAAAAACACAACTAATGCTAAGCACATAGAAATTGTTTCAAGCACGGTATCTGTTACGGTAGCAAGGGTGGCAAATTCGGTGAAGACGGTTATAACCCTTGTAAGCCAAAAAAGGACCGGTGCTATTGTAATAATCTTTGGGTATTCCATTTTCGTAAATCTGCAAGCGCACATATATATAAGCGCGGCTGCGGATATTAAAGAAGTTGCCTTGTGAAAAACAAGCTGAAATCCCGTTATATAATCTAAAAGCGGTGACACAAAGGCTTCGTATATTATAGCCGCGGCCATTAACGCTTCAGATATTGCAAAAACGAACCTATTCGGTTTTTTAAGCTTTAAAATACTTTTCTTTTGATAAAAGAAAGCAAAAAACACAAGCGCCGCAGCAACAAGCAAAAGCACCGCCATAACTATTATAAGAGGGATGTATTGGTTTTTTATAAAACCGTTGTTATGGTCAATTGTAAAAATAAGCATAAAGCTTCTTAAAATTACGCCTATTGTTACCGAAATTCCAAAAATAATAAAACCATGTTTTTGGGACAAGTGGGTTTAACCTCCTTAATGTAATATAAAAAACATATTTATCATACATTATATATATATTCTATATTCTTGTTCCACCATTGTCAACTAAAAAAGGAAGGTTATTATGAAGACGGTTTATTTAACAATTATGATGATTTCGGCGGTTCTTATGCTGATACTGCCCTTAAGCGCAAAAGACAATTTGCAAGGCAAGCCTACAATCGCGTTGCCTTTAACCCAAACCGAAACTCCTCAAGAAGATCCTGCCAAGGTCAGATTAAAGCTTACCGCAACCGATACAGTTACAGAGATATCTCTTGAGGATTACATATTCGGCGTGGTTGCGGCAGAAATGCCCGCGCTGTACGAAGAGGAAGCACTTAAAGCTCAGGCTGTTGCCGCTTACACTTTTTACGTTATTCAAAAGGATAAGAATAAAGAACAAAGTTTCGATATTTCAGACGATTATACCATCCACCAATCCTACATAAACATAGACTTAGCGCGCGAAAAGTGGGGTGACGGCGCAGAGACTTATGAAAACAAAATACGTTCCTGTGTGAAGGCCGTGCTTGGACAAACCGTATTATACGAAGGAAACCCCGCAACCACCCTATACCACGCGATATCATACGGCGTGACCGAAAATGCGGCAGACGTTTGGGGCGGAAGTTACCCTTATTTAGTGTCGGTAGATTCAAGTTGGGATAAACTCGAAAAAAATTATTTATCAGAAAAATCCTTTAAAGCAGAAGAACTTAAAGGTTCGTTAGCTTCTCTTGCCGAGGTTAAAGATTTGGACAAAAACTGTATTACCGATATTGTAAGAACCGCCACAGGCGGAGTGAAAAGCCTCAAAGTATCGGGAACTGAGATTAGCGGCAGCGATTTAAGACAGGCTTTATCGCTTCGTTCATCAAATTTTGAGGTTTCATTTTCTGAGGGTGTTTACAAGTTCACTACTAAAGGATACGGTCATTCAATTGGTATGAGTCAGTATGGCGCGCACTATATGGCAATGCAGGGTAAAAGCTATAAAGAAATCTTACTACACTATTATACCGGCTGTACGGTAGAATAAAAAAGAGAGGCGTTTGCCTCTCTTTTTATTATATATCAAGTGTATCAGCCAAAGCGGCAAAGGTAGCGCTATATAGCGCATCGGGAAGAGCGTTTATATCAACCTCGGTTTCTTCACCGTTTTCCATACATTTAAGTCTTGCTTTGCTCGACTCAATTTCACTGTCGCCAAGGACAATGGTAAATCTTGCGCCAAGCTTGTTTGCATAGCGCATCTGCGCCTTGAGTCCTCTGCCGATTATATCGGTTTGGGCTTCGAAGCCCTCGTCGCGAAGCTCTTTGCAAAGAACGGTTGCTTTAAGGCTTGCAGCTTCACCCATAGGCGCAATATAAATATCGCAAGGCTTTGACGCAGGAATCTCTGCATTCTGGCTTTCGAGCACCATAAGCAGTCGCTCTACACCCATTGCAAAGCCGAGACCGGGCTGAGCTTGTCCGCCCATATTTTCGAGCAGACCGTCGTAACGTCCGCCGCCGCAAACTGTAGACTGGGCGCCGATATCTCCCGACACAAACTCAAATACGGTGCGGTTATAATAGTCGAGTCCGCGAACAATTCGCGGGTTGACTTTATATTCTATATTCATAGCATCAAGATAAGCTTTTACCGCTTCAAAATGCGCCTTACAGTCATCACAAAGAAAATCGATAACAACGGGAGCCTCTTTTGCGATAGCCGAACAAACGGGTGATTTACAGTCGAGTATTCTCATTGGGTTGCGTTCAAGACGGTCTTGACAAGTGCCGCAAAGTTCACTGCTCTTAGACTCGAAATAAGCCTTGAGCGCCTTATGATATTCAGCTCGGCAAACGGGACAACCAATAGAATTGATTTCGAGCGAAATCTTTTTGATGCCAATATCCATCAGCAACTGATTTGCAAGAGAAATTACCTCAGCATCTGCCACAGGGGACGCCGCGCCAATACATTCCACACCAAACTGGTGGAATTCACGAAGTCTGCCCGCTTGTGGTTTTTCATAGCGGTAACAACCGCCAAGATAACAAACCTTCACGGGAAGTGCGCCTGCGGTGAGTGAATTTTCAACTATGCTGCGCATAACACCCGCTGTAAATTCGGGACGAAGGGTTATTGAGCGGTCGCCCTTATCGGTAAAGGTGTACATTTCCTTTTGCACAACATCGGTAGTGTCGCCAACATTCTTTATGAAAACTTCGGTATGTTCAAAAACAGGAACTCTGATTTCCCTGAAACCGTAAAGTCCTGCAGTTTCTAAAAGCTTTTGTTCTACAAATTGCCATTTATAGCTCTCCTCGGGCAAAACATCATTTGTTCCCCTTGGTGCTTTGTTTATTTCTGCCATATAAATTCTCCGATTATTAATTTTCGCTTCTGATATATTCGCGCCAATCGAGGTCGCCACGGTCAAGTCCGCGAATTAACATTTCACCTGTTGCGATATTGGTTGCAACGGGTATTTGATGTACGTCGCAAAGTCTGAGAAGTGAGTTTTCGTCAGGTTCGTCTGAATTGGATTTGAGCGGGTCGCGGAAGATAAGAAGCATATCTACCTCATCACAACCAATTCGTGCGGCCACCTGCTGATAGCCTCCTTGGTCGCCGCCAAGCAGAGTTGTAATATTAAGGCCTGTTGCTTCGGATATAAGCTTACCCGTTGTTCCTGTGGCAAGAAGGGTATGTCTGCTTAAAATTCCGCAATAAGCAATACAAAACTGAACCATAAGTTCTTTTTTAGCATCGTGTGCAATAAGTGCAATGTTCATTTATTTACTCCTTTTTATGCTGGGTCGGACAGAATTTTCTGTCATATTTTTTTAAGCTTTGGAAGCGGAACATTCCGCCCACAAAGTCGGTTTGCTATTCTGTTAAAGGCTCGTTTTGCCTTGCCTTTAATTTTAAAGCCCTCGCCCAAAAAAGCAAAAGCAAGCTTTTCACTTTCGGGAACAATTCCGATTAACTGCAGTCCCGACTCATCTATTATATCGTCAAGACTTGCAAAAACGGGATTTTTAATATAATAAGGTTCAAAACGGTTTATTATCAGACTTCCCTTGCGGTTTGCCCTTGAAAGAAGATGTCCGATATTTGCCGCATCTCTTACCGAAACTGCATTCGGGTTACATATACACAAAAACTGAGTATATGAGGGCAAGACTTTATAAAGCTCTATATCAGAACCTGCAGGAAGGTCTATTACCACAGTATCAAAATCTTGGTCTGAAAGGCTAAGAACAAAATCTGCAAACCTGTCTATATTGAGCGAGCCCTTTTCGGCAGGCGCCGCCAATAAAGAGAGATCTTTATGCCCTTCTATCGGCAACAAGCAAGAGGATAATTCTCTTCCCTGTGCTGCATCTGATACATCAAAAACAAGTTTTTCGCTGACACCGAGCAACATATCCAAACAGCGCATTCCTTCATCGAGGTCGATAAGAAGAACGCGTTTTTTCTGCTCTGCCAAAGCGAAGCTAAGCCCTATGCTGCAGCTTGATTTTCCGCAGCCGCCTTTTCCGCCGAGAACGGCTATAATTTGTACCATAGTCATCTCCGTTCGAAACACCGCATTTGTCGGGTTTTAATTTACCACATTTAAGGATGTTTGTCAAATATTTATCAAAGATTTTAGCCTAAAACCTGATTTGGCTTTGTTGTGTCTACCGTAACCTCACTTGAAAAGAAATAGGCATCGAACATTTCTCTTGCAACAGTTGAACAGGTTCTTGACGATGCGCCATGTTCAAGCACAATCGCAACCGCAATTTCCGGCTTATCAAAGGGCGCAAAAGCAATAAACACCGAATGGTCGGCTCCGTTTGCCACCTGAGAGGTTCCCGTTTTACCGCCAACCTTTATACTGTAATTTGCAAAGGTGGCGCCGCCCGTACCGTCCACGGTAACCGAAAGCATACCCGCTTTTACTGCCGAAATAGTTTCCTTACTTATTTCGAAGGTTTCTAAAACCTCAGGCTTTACGGTTTCATAGGTTTTACTCATATCGTAAGAAACAACTCGGTCGACAAGACTTGCCTTATATCTTACACCTTCATTTGCCATTGTAGAAACATAGACCGCAAGTTGAAGAGGGGTAAAAGCATTCATTTGTCCGATAGCTGCCTGTAGTGTGTTACCGCTCGATTCGTTTTCGCTGCTTTCAACAAGCAGTCCTTTGGAATCGTTAACCTCTACTCCTGTTTTTACTCCAAGTCCAAAACTCTTGAAATATTTATTGATATTTGAAAGCTTAAGCCTGTAACCAAGTTCAAAGAAGAAAAAGTTACAAGATTTGGATATTGCCTTATTTAAACTTGTTCTGCCGTGGTAATGCATGCAACTCGGCTGATAGTCTTGATATCTTGTATATTTTTCAGAACAGAAAATATCTTCATCGTAGCCGAGCTTGTTTTCTTCAAGCGCCGCTACGGCAACCGCAGGCTTTACGGTAGAGCCTGCCGGATATATACCCTGAAAAGCTCTGTCGGCAAGGGGGGTTCCCTTTTTATCTGCCGCAAGACTTTCAAAATCCTCTGAAAAGGTGTTAAGGTCATAGGACGGATAGTTTGCGCTGGATATGACTCCGCCGGTTTTTACGTCGAGCATTACTGCGGCGGCGCCCGAAATGGTATGACCTGCTATCTGTTTTAATGAATCAACAGCATTTTTGAGCGCTGTTTGGGTTGATTTTTGAATTGTTTTATCAAGGTTTAAAACAACCGTTTTTCCGGGAATTGGTTGTTTTGTAATTTCTTTTGAGAGTACTTTCCCTTTTGCATCTATTTTATAGGTTATTTCTCCGTCGATTCCGTGCAATTTATCTTCAGCCAAAGATTCTATTCCGCTTTTGCCTACCTTATCGTCAAAGGAATAACCCTTATCTTTATATTTGTTCCATTCCTCAGCATAAATAGGACCAACTGTACCTATAAGATGAGGCGCTAAGGTGCCGTCGACATATTCTCTGAAAGGAACTACATTTACCGTAACTCCGCTGATCATCATACCCGTTTCGAGTACGGTTTGCATAATTTCCGATGAAACATCTTCGGCAAAGGTGAAGGGGTTTGAAACCGAGAAGTTTGCGCTTTCGAGGGAATATCTTACCCCCATTATAATGCGCTTTGTCTTGTTATCGTACTCAGACAGCTCATAACGCTCTACCATTTCGTCGAAACAGTTTTCAGCAGTTGCATAATGGGCAAGGCCTAAATTTGATTTAAGCTGAGAAACAGAAGTGCTGTTATCGGTAAAACCATAAGGCGCGGTTTTTTGAAGGGGAAGAGTATCCTTCCACTGTGTTTGATAGTTGGTTAGCATTCGACACAAACGAAGAATGATATCGTTTGCCTTTGACATATCAAAATACGCCTTATTGAAAACAATATTATACCCCTCTCGGTTGACGGCAATTTCTCTGCCGCTTACATCGAGAATTTCTCCTCTTTGCGCCTTGATTACGGCCTTGCGGTACGAAATACCCTGTGCCTGAGCTATATATCTCTCAGCGTCTGATATTTGAAGCGAAAACGCCTGAAAAGAATATATAGAAAGCACAACAGCCAATATCACCGATAAAGTGGTCAGTCTTTTACGCGGTTTTTTTGGAAATGGCAAAATTAATCTCCTGAATTTTTATTTTGAAATTTTCTTTTCTAAAAAATAGAAAGGTATTATAAATATTGCGGTATAGACAAGTGACGGAATAAGGTAAAGCATAAAATAATCATAGTTTACCGAAATTCCTCTGAAAACAAAAAACACAAGATATTTAACAAAGAAATATAATGTTGAAACAAGCGCCGAAAGATAAACAGCCGCTTTAATGTTGCGGTTAAGGAAACGGTTGCTGAGCAAATTGCATATTGCCGCCATAACTACGAAAAACAGGGTATTAAAACAGGAAGTGTCGGATGAAAATCCGTCCATTAAGAGTCCCGATAAAAGTCCTGCTAAAATAGACGCGTTGTCACCGAAAAACATAGCAATTGCAACTACTAAGGGCAACAGTACTACGGGTGTTGCATTTCCTATTTTAAATGTGGCAACCGAGCTGTATCTGAGGGCTGTTATAGCGCAAATCAAAAATATGTTTACAAACGCCGAAATAAATCTTTTACGTTTTATATCCATTACTTATCACCATTTGTGAGCTCGTTGCCCTGTCCTGTAAATTCGGTAATTACCATAACATTTTTAAGTTCTCCGAATTTGACCGTAGGGGTAACCGTTGCAAAAAGCGAAGAAGATATGGGGTCGCTTCCGATATTGTTGATGCTGCCAAGTATTAAACCGTCGGGAAAAATTCCACTACCCGAAGTTACTACAAGGTCGCCAACCGCAACAGAACAGTTTCTTTGAAGGTTATAAAAACGGGTGTATCCCTCTCCCGCAAGCTCTGTAGCGCCCGAAAGCACTCCCGCATCGCCTGTTCTGGAATCGAACGCGCCGCACACAAGCTCGGGGTCGAGAATGGTTGTGACCTTTGAGGTTGTAATTCCCACCTCAGAAATATATCCAACAACACCCTCATCGGTTATAACAGGGTCGTAAAGCGCGACACCGTTAGCCCGACCCACACCGACGGTAAAGCCGCCGAAAATATCATCCGGGTCAAAGCTTAGCACCATTGCCGGCGCAAACTGAAAATCGGGATTAACCTCTTTGATGCCTAAATATTTTTCATAAAACTCGTTTTCGCTTACCGCTTTTTCATATTCTGTAAGTTGTTCTCTTAAAGAATTCACTTCATTTTGAAGCTTTTCTTTCTCGTTGTTGAGCGCGGCGGCCGATTCAAAATTTTTGGCTACTGTGTTAAACGAATCTATAACAACGTTGGAAAGCTTCTGAAAAGGCGCGGCTACCCAGCCAATTATTCCTGCCTGTGGCGACATATATCCGCCGATAAGCCCCGCGGTTATTGCCAAGGCTATAACTATTATAGCTATTGTAATTGCTTTTTTAAACTGCGGACTTCTAAAAAAGAAACGCAAATATTTTCACCTGCCAAAAGTTTATTATCTGTATTGCTTACCTCTACGGAAAACATAATTATCGAATTGGTGACCCGGCTCTAACCTTTTTGCCGTTCCTGTAACAACACAGTCTATTGGGTTTTCAGCAATAGTGACCGGCATATTGGTTTCCTGCTCGATAAGGGTTGCAAGGCCTCTGAGAAGCGCGCTTCCGCCTGTCAGAGTTATTCCGCGGTCGATAATATCGGCCGAAAGCTCAGGCGGGGTTTTTTCCAAGGTTGTTCTCACCGCTTCAACTATAACGGAAACAACATCACTCATTGCTTCTCTTACCTCTTCGGACGAGATAACTATATTCTTCGGAAGACCGTCAAGTAGGTTTCTGCCCTTGATTTCAACAGTTTTTTCATCTTCGTAAGGAAGCGCCGAGCCGATTTCAATTTTAACCTGTTCTGCCGTGCGCTCGCCAATAAGAAGATTATACTTTTTGCGTATATAGTTAATTATCGCTTCATCCAGGTCATCTCCCGCTGTACGGATAGACTGCGCGGTAACAATATCTCCAAGAGAAATAACTGCAACCTCGGTTGTACCACCGCCGATATCAGCAACCATACAGCCCTTAGGGTCCCAAACAGGAAGACCTGCGCCAACAGCGGCCGCCATTGGCTCTTCAATTATGTCGACATCGGTTGCGCCTGCCTGTTTAAGAACACCGTGTACTGCGCGGCTTTCAACCTCTGTAACCCCTGCAGGAACACAAATTACAACGCGGACTCTTGAAATAAGAGAGCCCTTAAGTGATTCTTTAATAAAACGCTTAAGCATTGCGGCAGTAACATCATAGTCGGCAATAACGCCGTTCTTTAAGGGGCGAACAGCAACTATAGAGCCGGGGGTGCGTCCTATCATTTCCTTAGCTTCGGTACCAACCGCTCTTACGGCATCGTTTCTTACGTCATAAGCCACAACCGAAGGCTCGCGCATAATGATACCCTTTCCTTTTTGATAAACCAAGGTGTTTGAAGTTCCAAGGTCGATACCAATATCTCTTGTAAATAGCATATATTATCCTCTTTTCAGGTTATTTTCAGTAATCTATGGGTAAGGTTGCGGTAGCGTTTAGAGAACTGTCGGAAATATTGCCCGACTGATATTCATAAAAGGCCTGAACGCCAACCATTGCGGCGTTATCTCCGCAATATTTAAGTTCGGGGTAATAAAGTTTTATCCCCCTTTTATCACACTCGGATTTCATACGGGAACGAAGTTCGCTGTTTGCCGACACTCCGCCCGCAAGAACTAAGGTTGTTCTTCCAAGCTCTTCTGCCGCTTTTAAGGTGTTTTCGATAAGCATATCGCAAACCCTTTGCCTGAGTGTTGCGGCAAGAACGGGTATATCTACCTCTTCGCCTTTTTGAGAAGCGTTATGGATAAGATTTATCACGGCAGTTTTAAGACCCGAAAAAGAAAAGTCATAGATACTTCCCTCGACCTTAGGTCTTGGCAAGGGATACTTTGCGATATCGGGCGTTGTTGCAATTTTATCGAGATTTATACCTCCCGGATAAGAAAGGCCCATTGCTCTTGCCGATTTGTCGAAGCATTCGCCCGCCGCATCGTCACGGGTACCACCGATTACCTCAAATTCAGTATAATCGCTAACATCGGTGATAATACTGTTGCCGCCCGAAACGGTAAGGCATAAAAACGGGGGTTTAAGCTCCTCGTTATCGATATAGTTTGCCGCTATATGCGAACGCAGATGATGAACGGGAATAAGCGGCACGCCAAGGCTTAAAGCCAACCCCTTTGCATAGTTAATGCCAACAAGCAAAGCGCCGATAAGTCCGGGCGCAAAGGTTACGGCAACCGCTTCTATGTCGTTATAGGTTTTACCCGCGTCAAGCAGCGCCTTTTCCACAACTGCCGAAATGTTTTCACAATGACGGCGCGAGGCAACCTCAGGGACAACTCCCCCGTATTTTTTATGTTCTTCAACCTGTGTGTTTATAACCGACGACAGAATTTTTCTGCCGCAGACAACAGCCGCTGCTGTTTCGTCGCAGGATGATTCGATAGCTAAAATAAGCATTAGTTAAAATTCCTTTGTTAAAATGTTTGCGTCTTCTCGTGGGTTTTGATAAAAATTCTTTCTTTTGCCCATATCTTTAAAGCCGCATTTTTTATAAAGCGAAATTGCAGGGATATTAGACTCCCTAACTTCCAAACTAATAAAAGAGAGGTTTTGCGCTTCCGAGTAGCCTATAAGCGCATCCACAAGTGCTTTGCCAATTCCTTTGCCTCTTGCAGGTTTTGTTACCGCAATATTGGTTACATAACCTTCACTCAGCACAACCTGAAGCCCTGCATAGCCGAGTATTTTACCTTTTTCTTCAAAAACGAAAAATTTTGTGTTTAAGTTGTAGGATTCTAAAACGGCATTTTCACTCCAAGGGGAAGAAAAGCATTCTATTTCCAAAGCAGATATTTCTTTTTCGTCACCAAGGGTAAATTCTCTTATCATAAAATTCCGTCCTCAACAAGCTCATCGATTGCTTCAAAGATATTATCACGACAAGCTCTGTAAACCTCGATATCTGCGCCAAACGGGTCGGAAATACCGAGCACATAGCACTTGAGCTTATCAATGCCAAGAGCCTCTAAGGTATCGGCGTGGGATGATGACATACAAACTATAACGTCCGCCCTTTCGGCATCATCATAGCTCATTTGCTTTGAAATATGCTTCGTAATATCAATTCCCGCTTCAAGCATAACTGCGACGCTGTTGTTTGCTGCGGGTGAGCCGTCGGTAGCCAAGCCGCGACTTATAATTTCATAGCCTTTGGGTTTAATAGATTTTAAGTAACCCTCAGCCATAGGACTGCGACAGGTGTTGCCTGTGCATACAAAAACTACATTTTTCATTAACCTTTTGCCTCATACCAATCTTTGCCGATATTAACATCTGCGGTCAGTTCAACCTTCATTTTAGCGGCATTTTGCATTTCTTCCTTTAAAACCTTTGCCGCTGCTTCGGCGCAGTCTTCATCGGCTTCGATAATAAGTTCGTCGTGAACCTGTAAAATAAGCTTTGCGCTTAGGTTTTCGTCTTTAAGTCTTTTAAAGACATTAACCATTGCAATTTTAATAATATCTGCCGCGGTGCCTTGAATGGGGGCGTTTCTTGCCACCCTTTCACCAAATGCGCGAAGCATGTGATTGGAGGAGGAAAGCTCGGGCAGATAACGGCGGCGGCCGAAAGTCGTTGTCACATAGCCGTTTTCCTTGGCAGCTGATATGGCATTTTCCATAAAGGAAGCAACACCCTTAAAGGTTGCAAGATAGCTTTCAATATAAGCCTTGGCTTCCTTGTTGGAAACGCCGATGTCCTTTGCCAGAGAAAATGCGCCGATTCCGTAGACAATACCAAAGTTAACAGCCTTAGCTCTGCTTCTCATTAACGGAGTTACAAAGGCGGGGTGCATTCCAAAAACCTCTGCCGCGGTTGAAGTATGAATATCGGCTCCCGAATTAAAGGCTTCTAACATAACATCATCATTTGCCATATGTGCAAGAACGCGGAGTTCGATTTGTGAATAGTCGGCATCTACTAAGGTTTTGCCCTTTCCCGCAATGAAAAACTTTCTAAACACTCTTCCTTCTTCGGTGCGAACGGGAATGTTTTGAAGGTTTGGTTCTAAAGAACTGATTCTTCCCGTTCTCGTTTCGGTTTGATTAAAGGTGGAGTGGATTCTGCCGTCTTCACCGATAGCAGATATAAGCGAATCGCAATAGGTGGACTTCAGTTTTGCAAGTCCGCGGTATTTTAGTATCAAAGAAACAGCGGGATGCTGGTCGCGTAGTTCCTCCAAAACCTCGGCATTGGTTGAATAGCCGCTTTTAGTCTTCTTTTTACAGGGAAGCTCAAGCTTTTCAAAAAGGGCAACCCCAAGCTGTTTTGGTGAATTTAAGTTGAACTCATAACCGATAAGCTCGTAAATCTCTTTTTCTAAAACAATAATTCTTTCCGTTAGTTCTTCACCGTGAACTTTAAGCGCTTCTTTGTCAATGGAAATGCCCTCAAGCTCCATATTGCCGAGAACTGCGGCAAGAGGAAGTTCAATTTCTTTGAAAAGTTTTTCCTGACCCGATTCCTTTAGTTCTTTTTCTAAAGCTTTTGCCACCTGAGCGTTAAGAGCGGCAAGTCGCACCGCTTCATTTTCGGTTTTGATGATAGCGGTGGCAGAATATTCTGCTGACAGTCTATCTAAATCGTAAGAACTTGCCGAGGGATTACAGATATAACCTGCAAGCATTGTATCAAAAGTTATATTTTGGGGTTCTGTGCCACAAACCACGGCTTCTTTATAGATATTTTTGTAATCGAATAAAATTTTCTCGATTTCACTGTTTGAAAGAAGCTCCAGACCCTCTTCTTTTTCGGCAAAAGCGGCAAGAGAGTTTGCAGAAACACCGAAACCTCCATATTCCATAACCAACGACACCTGTTTTGGTTTGGTTTTTAAAAGTTCTTCTAATGAAACCTCTTTGATTTCGGTTTGCTCGGTTTTTTCTGCCGTTTTTGCGGCGGTAGGTGAAACACCCATTTTTTCCATAAGCTTAAAGAATTCAAGAGAAGTCATAATTTTTGCGACTTCACTTTCATTCATAGGACTGTTTACATAGTCGGCTATATCAAGGCTTATAGGAGCTTCTTTGCAGATTGTACCAAGCCAGCGGGAAAAGAATGCCGATTCCTTACCTGTTTCAAGCTTTGCCCTAACGCCCGCTTTTATATCAAGCTCCGGGAGATGCTCGTAAATATAATCAATACTGCCAAAACGCGAAATTAAATCGGTTGCGGTTTTTTCGCCTATACCCGCAACACCAGGGATATTGTCGGAAGAATCGCCCATTAAAGCTTTCAGCTCTATCATCTGCTTAGGGGTAAGTCCGTATTTTTCTGCAAGCGTTTTTTTGTTATAGTGGGTAACTTCGGGGGCGCCTGCCTTGGTGGCAGACAACGCTACTGTTACATAGTCGCTTATAAGCTGCAAAGAGTCTTTATCCCCTGTTGCAATAACACATTCGTTGCCTGTTTTTTCGCACATATCGGCAAGGGTACCGAGGATATCGTCGGCTTCATAACCAGGACATTCGATAACCGAGTAGCCCATAGCGGTAAGCCATTCTTTTAAGGGGGTAAACTGGGAAAGCAGTTCTTCGGGGGTGGCGTGACGGCCAGCTTTATATTCAGCATATTTTTCGTGACGGAAGGTGGGCTTTTTTACATCGAAGGCAACAGCAATACCATCGGGTTGGTGCAATTCTTTTAACCGATTTAAAATATTGATAAAGCCGTACACAGCATTGGTGTATTTTCCGTCCTTGGTTGTAAGCAGACGAATGCCGTAAAAGGCGCGGTTTATTATACTGTTTCCGTCAATTGCAAGTAGTTTCAAGAGCGCACAATCCCCCAAAATAAATATATATAGTTATTATAACAAATAAATATATAATTGTCATCATATTTTTATGATTTGACAAGAAAAATTTTTTAATATATAATTATCGCGTTATGAAGATTGGAAATAAAGAAATTTCAGGATTTGCTGCTCTCGCGCCAATGGCAGGTGTTGCCGACAGGGCTATGAGAGAAATATGTGAAAAATACGGCGCAGCTTACGCCGTTGGTGAACTTACCTCTGCAAAGGCGCTGACCCTTGGAGATAAAAAGTCAACCGTATTTTTAGAGCGCGGAAACCTTAGTGTTTTCGCAAATCAGCTTTTTGGCGGAGAACCTGATACTATGGCGGAGGCTGCAAAAATTGCCGAAAGTTTTAATCCCGATTTCATTGACATAAATATGGGTTGCCCTGCACCAAAGGTTGCCAACAACGGAGGCGGCAGTTCCCTACTTAAGGACCCTGTTTTGGTTGGTAAAATTGTGCGCGCCGTCAAAGACGCCGCCACAAAGCCCGTAACCGTCAAGATTCGCACGGGTTGGGATAAAGACAGCGTAAATGCTGTTCAAATTGCAAAAATTTGCGAAGAAAACGGAGCCGATGCTATTACGGTACACGGCAGAACAAGGGCGCAGATGTATGCGCCTCCCGTTGATGTTTCAAGCATAAAAGCCGTTTGTGAAGCCGTAAAAATTCCCGTTATTGCAAACGGAGATATTGTAGACGGTCCTTCGGCTAAAAAAATGTATGATGAAACGGGTTGCGACTTCGTTATGGTAGGCAGAGGCGCAATGGGTACCCCGTGGGTGTTTGATAAAATAAACGCTTATATGGAAAAAGGCGAAATTCTGCCCGACCCTCCCCTTGAAAAACGTCTTGAAATTATGATGGAACAGCTTAATTTAATGAAACAGTACAAATCTGAAAGAACAGTTCTTTTAGAGGCAAGAAAGCACGTTGCTTGGTACCTAAAGGGTGTCAGAAACGCCGCCAAACTGCGCCGTTTGTGCGGAGAAATAGCAAGCCTTAGCGACATTGAAATTATATGCGAAAAAGCCCTTGAAAGCGGCGAAGATATGTGATAAAATATCTAAGTTATTTGAGATAAAGGAGACTTTATATGTCAGGACATTCTAAATGGAATAATATTAAACGTAAAAAAGAAAAGACCGATGCCGCAAAGGCAAAAATCTTTACCAAAATTGGCAGAGAAATTTCGGTAATCGTTAAAGCAGGCGGTCCTAATCCGCAGGAAAACAGCAAACTTAAGGACGCTATTGCAAAGGCAAAGGCGGCTAACGTTCCCAACGATAATATTGAACGTATTATTAAAAAAGCGGCAGGTGATACCACCGCCAACAACTATGAAGAATTAATCTACGAGGGTTACGGTCCGAACGGCGTTGCTGTTGTTGTAGAAACCTTAACAGACAACCGCAACAGAACTGCGGCCGATATGCGCCACTATTTTGACAAGTGCCACGGTAATCTTGGTCAGTCAGGCTCGGTTATGTTTATGTTCGACCGCAAGGGTCAAATTGTAATTGAGGCTGAGGGCAAGGATGAGGACACCGTTATGGAGGATGCTCTTGAGGCAGGTGCCGAAGACTTCAACTTTGACGGCGATGTTTTCGAAATTACAACCGACCCCAACGAGTTAGGTACTGTTCGCGACACCTTAGAGGCAAAGGGCTATGCCTTTGAATCTGCCGAGGTTGCATATATCCCCCAGACCATGACCGTTTTAGAGGATGAAGAGGATATCAAGTGGATGGAAAGACTTATTGATATGCTTGAAGAAAACGACGACGTTCAGGAAATCTGGCATAACTGGGAAATGCCCGATGAAGAATAATTAAACTAAAAAGCCTTAGAGCATTTGCTCTAAGGCTTTTGTTTTACAAGTTTTTAATATATTTTTTAAACTGTGGGAGCATACCGATTTTATCGGGGACGTGGGGTGGCATTTGGAGAATATCGTGTCCCGGGAAGGGATTGCCTTCAATTAAAACCACTCCGTCCTTTGTTGCGGCAACATCCCAACCCACATAGCCTACTTCGGGCACTTTGGTTGCGGCTTTAAGAACGGTCTCTACCGCCTTATCCCACTGAGGCAACTGATAACCCTTTATGGCGCAACCTGTATAAGGGTGGGTTTCGTAATAAATGCTGTCCTTATCGAATGCGGGGTATTCTATAACACCTGTTTCTATATTTATGGGCGCAGCCATACCGCCTGCGTTGATGTTATCTACAAATCTTCCACCATTACCAATACGTATAAATGCATAAACTATATGGGGCGCACCCTCGGTCAGCACGGTTACAATTCGGTAGGTGTTTACAGACAAAGGATAGAGTTTTGATACAGCCTCGTGCTGAACGACAAACTCTTCCAAAAGGCCTGAATTTATGCTTTTAAGGTGTTCAAAAAGCGCTTCGGCAGTAGAATAGTCGGAAACATTTATCTTCTCTACTCCCCTACCGCAGGCTTCAGCCGAAGGCTTTGAAATAATGATATCAAGTCCCTCCGAAAAGGCCTTGAAATCATCTAAGGAAGCTGTGCTCATATCGAGCCATTTTCTACCTAAATACTCGCCAAAGGTCTTGTTAAATTCTATTTTATTATCTAAAATATGGTAATATTCCTTGTTGTTAAGCAGGGTTACGATGGCATTGTTTATGCCGCGAGTCACGTATGTTGCGCGCTGTGCGGCGTTCAGATTCCACCACTCGCAGAGTTCGTAATCTTTATAACCCGCGCCGTATTTAAGTCCGCATTTTACAATGTCGAAAAAGAGTTTTGTTCTGCCGATTCCGCTCTTTTTATGAACAGATTTAACGGTAGCAAAAAGCCCTTTATAATCCATCTTCAAAATGCGTTTTATAAGATATAAAATTCTTTTCATTATTTAATTTCCTCAATGAAATCTGCCGCCGAGTTCATATATTCGGCATTGAAATATTCGAATTTACCGCTATCTGCCGCTTCGGCTAAACGCACATCAATAGGCACCTTAGCCAAAAGTTCAACTCCAAGCTCATCGGCAACAGTTTCGGTTTTACCTTCGCCGAAAATTCGGAATTCGGCGCCACAGTCGGGACAACAAACATAGCTCATATTCTCAACTATTCCAAGCACGGGAATATCCATCATATTAGCCATATTATAAGCCTTTTTAACTATTAAGGAAACAAGGTCCTGAGGCGAAGTTACAATAACAATTCCGTCGACCTTGAGTTGTTGGAAAACGGTAAGAGGTACATCGCCCGTTCCGGGAGGCATATCGACAAACATATAGTCAATTTCTCCCCAATTTACATCGCTCCAGAACTGAGTAACAGCGCCTGCGATGACAGGTCCGCGCCAAACAACAGGGTCTTCTTCATTTTGAAGAAGCAAATTTACCGACATAAGCTTAATTCCTGTGAGTGTTTCGGCTGGAATGATTCCGTTTTCATCGGCTTCGGCTCTTTTATGAATGCCAAACATTTTGGGGATAGACGGGCCTGTAATATCGGCATCTAAAACGGCTACTTTATAGCCCTTTCTTCTCATTAAAACAGCAAGCATTGAGGTGGTGAGAGATTTACCCACGCCGCCCTTACCGCTTACAACCGCGATAACCTTTTTTATTTTACTGCCCTGATTTAACGGGGCTTTTTGAGGTTTCGAATCACAGTTTTGCGAACAAGAGCTGCAGTTTCCGTCACATTTTTTTGCTTCAGACATAAAAACACTCCAATTAGTGATATTTTTTCTTATTATATCTCTAATTGGAGTTTTTTTCAATTATATTTAAAAAATTGTTTCAATAATCTTTCCCGAATCCTTTGGGGAATAAACAAAACGTTCTATTCTGTCCCCGATATAGAAATATTCATAAGGCGCGGGTTCAGCCATTTCGAAGCTGTCTATTATAATAAGCTTTACCTTCATTTTGTCGGGTATAATGCTTTTGATAAACACCCCTGCCGTTTGGCCTACCCTGACCCCCTCTTTAATTTCCGCAAGTCCTGCAAGGTTGGGGGCAAGTTCAACAAAAATGCCGTAATCCTCAACACTTCTTATAACCCCCGATACAGTCTGACCCGCCGAAAACTTGGCGGCATTTTCTTCCCAGGTGCCAAGAAGCTCTTTATGAGAAAGGGTTATTCTTCCAAATTCGTCTATACTTTTTATTATAACCTTTATGTCATCCCCTGCGCAAAATCGGTCGCGCGGGTGGGAAATTCGGGATACAGAAATTGCATCTATGGGAAGCAAAGCAATATTTCCGCAACCAATATCACAAAAGGCCCCAAAGCTCTCTAAATGGGTTACCTTGGCGTCTATTATATCGCCAGGTGTAAGCTGATTTAAAAATTCATCTTTACATTTTTGCATTGCATTTTTTCGGGAAAGCAGCGCGTAAGGGGTATCTCCCGTATGTATTTCTTCAACTGTAAAGCAAACACTTTTGCCAACTCGGGATATAAGGGCAATTTCTTTGGTTTTACCTTCGGCAATGCCTATTGCCCCCTCTATTCTGGGGATAACGCCGTTTATTTCGCCAAGATTTACAAGTAAATTGTGGTCGGAATCGCACATATAGGCGGTGGCTTCAAGTATATCTCCCTTAGCCTTTGCGCTTGCAAGCTCGGCTATGGTGTATTTTTTTCTTTTGCCGTTTAAATTCGTTTCTTTTGAGCCTTCGGGGAAAAAGCCTGTCATTATTATCAACCTTTCATTTTTAATAACTCGTTAATATATATGCAAAAAAAGGTAATAATATTTGTTGCGAAATTTATTTTTTTGAGTAAAATAAAATTGAAATGAGGTATTAATTTGGTTACAGTAATTATTGTTTTCGCATCTGTTATATTTTTGGTTATTGCGGCGACGGCTATCAGTATGGATATAGCTATCGTAAGGCGCAAAAAGCCCGTTAAGGTACACGGCAAAATGGGTAGTGAAAACTCGGTAGACACCATTTTTAAGACGAATATTGAAGAGGGTATGAATTGGATAAACTCACAACCCTTTACCGAGCACGAAATAAAATCATATGACGGCACCAGGCTTTACGGCAGATTTTACAAAAATAATGATTCTAAAATTACAATTTTAATGATGCACGGCTTCAGAAGTAATCCTATTCACGATTTTTCCTGTGCCTTTAGGTTCTACTTCGACAAGGGTTTTAATCTGCTTGTTCCCGACCAACGCGCCCACGGAAAAAGCGGCGGAAAATATATAACCTACGGCGCAAAGGAACGTTATGATGCTAAGGCGTGGCTTGAGTTTGCCAACACCTTAGTAGAAAACGGCGAACTTTACGCGACAGGCGTTTCAATGGGCGCTTCCACCGTGCTTATGGCAGCAGAGCTTTCTTTACCCGAAAATGTAAAGGGTATTATAGCCGATTGTGGGTTTACAAGCCCCGCCGAAATAATAAAGAAGGTTATGAAGGAAGACATGAAGGTGCCCTTGTTCCCTCTTTACTACACAACAAAGGCGATGTCTAAGGTTATTGCAGGGTTTGATTTTGAAGAATGTAACGCGGCGCTTGCCGTTCGGGACTGTAAAATTCCGCTCTTATTTCTTCACGGAAAAGCCGACAGCTTTGTTCCCTTTTCTATGGGTGAAGAAATCTACAATTCTGCAAACGGCAAAAAGTACGCCGTTTGGGTTGAGGACGCAGACCACGGTTGTTCATTTCTTGTTGACCACAAGGCTTGCGCAGATGCGCTCGGCGGATTTTTAGGAATATAAAAAAAGCACCGAATAGGGGTTGTACACTAAAGGACAGTACAACACAACACAAAAACACCCGTGGTTTTTAAAACTGCGGGTGTTTTTAATATTCTCTTTATTTGTTAGTTAAGTTATGATATAATACAACTAACCGATAAATAAGAATTTGTAGGTGTGAATGATGAAAACTTTATATATGATTGGCGGCACTATGGGAGTTGGAAAAACAACTGTGTGCCAACAGCTCAAACAGGATTTACCGAATAGTGTATTTCTTGACGGAGATTGGTGTTGGGATGCAAGTCCGTTCCAAGTAACCGATGAAACAAAAGCAATGGTGACGAATAAT
>JAZLEK010000044.1:0-4812 GCA_045615225.1 Acutalibacteraceae bacterium
GGCTTCGGGTAAACAAGCTGCCTACACCCTTTACATTCTATATCAACAAGGTGAAGGCATGCAAGGCTCGGGAACAGAACCTACTGTCGAGGGTATTTATAATATGAGTACCTATGTAAGCGGAATTGAAATTGGCACAGATGTTAATACCTTTATAACTAATTTCAATGTAAAAAACGGAACTGCTCAGGTTTTGACTTCTGGCGATGTGGTTAAAACATCGGGCAAAGTTGTAACAGGGGACAGCGTTGTTATATACGATAATGCCGGCACTCAGAAGATGAAGTATAGTATAGTTATTTACGGCGATGTTAATTCAGATGGCAAAATAAGTATTGTCGATTTGGCGCGAGTACAAAAACATTTGCTTGAACTTTCTAAGCTTGAGGGAACTCAGAAAAGCGCGGCAGACGTCAACCGCGACGGAAAGGTTTCAATACTTGATTTGGCCCGCATACAAAAACATCTACTTGAACTTACAAAAATTAAACAATAGGAGTAAATCATGAAAACAGTCATAAAGAAAATTATTCCATTTATAATAACACTTGCGATTATTCTTTCGGTATTAACCGTAAGTGTAGCTGCTGCAGGCTCTTCTGTGGCTTTTAGTAAAAGAACATTAACCGTTGGTGAGAACCTTACTGTAACTGCGCGTTTTTCGACATCTTCAAGCGATGCTATGTACGGACTTGAAGGTTACATCACCTATGACCCAAATGTTCTTGAATGGGTTTCGGGCGACAACTGTAATATGCTTACAGCAGGTAAGGTTAAGGTTGTAATGCAGTCGGCAGGAAAAACAAATCTTACCGAAACCATTAATTTCAAATCTTTAAAGGCCGGAACTTCAACAATTGCTTTGGAAAATCTTGTTTATGTTAACATGAACGAAGAAGAAAAAAACCTTTCGGGTTGCTCGGCCGTTGTAACCGTTACAAACCCCAGCACCCAAGCTTCTTCCAACACAAACTTAAAAGGTCTTTCTACCAGCTCTGGCACCCTTACTCCGAAGTTTAATCCCGATGTTACCTCTTATAGCGTTACAATTGCAAACAATGTAGAAGAGCTTTGGCTTTCTGTAAGCAAGGGTGATGCAAAACAAACCTATGTGGTAGAGGGAAGCAGAAATATGAAGGTAGGCCTTAACAAACGTGTTGTTGTGGTAACTGCCGAAAATGGAGATACAAAGAAATACACAGTAAATATCACCAGACTCGACGGCGAAGGCCAATATACCGACCCTTCTACAGAAGGAGACGAACCTCTTAATGATTTAAGCGAAGTTATCGTGGGCGACCAAGTAATGTATGTTGTTGAAGATTTAACGGGGGCTGAGCTTCCTCAAAATTTCCAAATTATTGAATATGCATTCGATGGTAAAACCATTCCCGCGCTTTCTGATAGTAACTATATAATCTTAGCGTTAAGACTTCCTGACAATTCGGCAAGCGACTTCTACGTTTACGATAAAGACGGAGTTTTCACAAAGCTTATAACCGTGTCTATCGGAGGACAAAACTTCCAAATTTTACCGACCGATGACGTTCCCGAAGGATATTCTGCAGTTAATGATTTTACTATAGGTGAAGTTACTGTACCCGCTTACAAGAGTGATAAAGCAGGACTTGGAGATTTTGCTTTAGTTTACGCCAAAGGTCCTGGCGGACAAACAGGCTTCTATAGCTATGACACTGTCGACAACACAATTCAGCGTGTGGTTGAACTTGGGTCTGAAGAAGATGCAGAGCAGGTGGCTGGTGATACTGAAAACCAAAAAACCGATATCATAACTTCTTTTATGGAGCTCAACACAAACGGTAAAATTGTTGTTATAACAATTCTTGCAATTATAGTTCTTCTTATTGCTGCAATTATTGTATTAATTGTAAAAATTGCTTCGTCGGGCAAAGCGGATGACGACTTTGAAGAGGAAGATTTCGAAGAGGAAATTTTCGACGAAGATAACGGTATAGTAGGCTTTGAATATGTTTCTATGGAAGATAATAATATAGAACAAGCAGAAGAAAACACACCTGAAGAAGAAATAGAAAATACTGAAGAATCCGACAGTGAAGAATAAAAAGCAAGACCTCTGAACCTTATGGTTCAGAGGTCTCTTTTATTTCCCAATAATATCTTCTGAAGCTCGGCGGAAAATCACTGAGTACGCCATATTCAGGGTCGAAAAATTCCCCGTCAAAATATAGCGACCAATGCCAACATTTTGGTGTTTCCAGGCTTAAAAGTGCAACGTTAGGCAAGTCTTCCACAGTTTTAACTTCTTTTCTTCCGCCCACAATAGATATGCAAAAATACTCTAATATATTTTTCATTTCTTTAAAATTAGTTTCTCTTGTATTGCCGCAAAGTGCAATTATTTCTTCGACAGTTGTGTCACTAAGCATTGCAAGTACTGCTTGACCGCACTGCAGAGGGTCAGGCTCGAATATATGAACAGGTTTTTTTGTTAAGGCCAAAAATTTATCACCTCTGACGTAATTATATCAAAACCGAATACATTTAGCAAGGAATAGAGTTTAAAAAAACAATGCAGTTTGCTTAAGGTGATGAATATGTTTTTTAAGACAAAAAGCGGTATTCCCGAAGGGCTCGGCTTTGATACTTTTACCTGTTGTAATATTTATAATGTATTTGCCGATATTAATTGTAAAAAAGCGTAAATATAACCACTTTTAATTAAAAAAAGCCCAAAGACAATATTGATGTTTTTATTATACAGCAGTATAATAATTATAGTTTGTCGAAACGCAAAAAGCGGCTTTGGCAAATTGGAATTGATAATTCCCAATTTGCACGACAATCATTATAATTAAAGAGCAGAATCAAGGTGAAAAATGTGACGAAAGTTGAGTTTAGAAGCTATAAAGGTGAATACTTAGCCTTTACCGATGACAGTGTAATTTTTGCAAACAGCGAGCTTAAAGAGGCAAAGTTATTTCCTTTGGGAAGCATTTAAAAGATTACTGCGCTTTTCGGTGTGAAGCTCATTTCCAATAATGGTTACGCTTTCTTCTTCTCGTTTTACATATGCGTAAAAGAATCAAAAGGAAAATTATAGATTTGGTTGCAAGAACATCAGATGAAAAAAGTCTTGCAGATGAGGCATCACCCTATACCGTTAGTATCGAAGAAGTGAAAAAGCAAAGTATAGAGCAAATTCGAAAGCCCCATATTTCCCGTAAAGCAATAATAAAATTTTGGGTTTCCACTATTACACTTGTTTTCACAGCCCTGATTTTAATAACCCTTGTAATGGGTATTATAAAAGAGTAATCGAGCCAAGATGTTTATAGTCCGTCATATAACGGCACACAACCAACCTGGCAAGAACAATGGAAATAAAATTAAAACCGCTATCCTTTTGGATAGCGGTTTTGTTATACAAACAAACCGCCTACCTTTCGGTAGACGGTTTTAATTTTGAATAAAGCCTTAATTACTTAGCAGCTTCTTCAACTGCAACTGCGCAAGCAACGGTCATACCAACCATGGGGTTGTTACCTGCACCGATAAGACCCATCATCTCAACGTGAGCAGGAACGGAAGAAGAACCTGCAAACTGAGCATCACCATGCATACGACCCATTGTATCAGTCATACCATAGGAAGCGGGGCCTGCTGCCATGTTGTCGGGGTGGAGAGTACGTCCGGTACCGCCGCCCGAAGCAACGGAGAAGTAGTTAACGCCGTTTTCATTACACCATTTTTTGTAGGTGCCTGCAACGGGATGCTGGAAGCGAGTGGGGTTAGTTGAGTTACCTGTGATGGAAACGCCAACCTTTTCAAGCTGCATGATAGCATCGCCTTCGGGAACGTTATCGGAACCGTAGCACTTAACGTCAGCTCTGGGTTCATTAGAGAAAGCCTTTTCAGAAATAACCTTAACCTCTTCGGTATAGGGGTCGAATTCGGTTTCTACATAGGTAAAGCCGTTGATACGAGAAATGATGTAAGCAGCATCTTTACCAAGACCGTTAAGAATAACGCGAAGGGGAGTAGTTCTAACCTTGTTAGCGTTAAGAGCAATCTTAATTGCGCCTTCTGCAGCAGCGAAAGATTCGTGACCTGCAAGGAAGCAGAAGCACTCTGTCTCGTCGCTAAGGAGCATTTTGCCGAGGTTACCGTGGCCAAGACCAACCTTGCGGTTTTCAGCAACAGAACCGGGGATACAGAAAGCCTGGAGACCGATACCGATAGCGGCAGCAGCGTCAGCAGCTTTGGTGCAACCCTTCTTGATTGCGATAGCGCAACCAACAGTGTAAGCCCACTTTGCATTTTCGAAAGCGATGGGCTGAGTTTCTTCTACAATCTTGTAAGGGTCGATTCCCTTAGCAGCACAGATTTCTTTACATTCTTCAACTGAAGAAATGCCGTATTCCTTAAGAACAGCAAGAATCTTGTCGATTCTTCTTGCATAGTTTTCAAATAATGCCATGTCCGTTTACCTCCTTATTCCTTACGGGGATCGATATACTTAGCAGCATCGTTGAATCTGCCGTAAGTACCCATAGCCTTGTTATAAGCTGTTGTGGGATCGTCGCCCTTCTTGATGAAGTCTGTCATCTTGCCGAGAGAAACGAACTCGTAGCCGATAACCTGATCGTTTTCGTCAAGAGCCATTCTTGTAACATAGCCTTCAGCCATTTCAAGGTAACGAACACCCTTAGCGTTTGTGCCGTACATTGTACCAACCTGTGAGCGGAGACCCTTACCGAGGTCTTCAAGACCTGCACCGATGAGAAGACCGTCCTCTGAGAAAGCGGACTGGCTTCTGCCGTACACGATCTG
>JAZLEK010000045.1:0-17504 GCA_045615225.1 Acutalibacteraceae bacterium
GTTGATGACGAAGAAATCATCAAGGTTCACGTTCATACCGACCACCCGGGTAACGCTATTGAAAAGGCTCTTACCTTCGGTGCTCTTGTTAAGCTAAAGATTGAAAATATGTGCGACCAACACGAACGCGCAAAGCACGATTCTGAAAACAGAGCCAAGGCTCCCACTCAGAATGCAGAACGCACCGAAACCATTAAATCGGTTACCCCCGAAAAGCCTGTTGGTTTTGTATCGGTTGCCGCAGGCGAAGGCCTTAGCGCCCTCTTTACCGACCTCGGCGCAGATGTTGTTGTCAGCGGCGGTCAAACAATGAACCCCTCTACCGACGACATTTTACGCGCTATTGAATCCACCCCTGCAGAAACAGTTTTTGTTTTGCCCAACAACAAAAACATCATTATGGCGGCCGAACAGGCAATCCCTCTTGCAAGGCGCAAGGTTATTGTTATTCACACAAGAACAATTCCCCAGGGTGTTACAGCTATGCTTAACTTCGACCCCGACGCTTCTGACGATGATAACGCCATTACTATGGGTAACGCTATTAACAATGTTTCAACCGGACAAATTACTTTTGCCGCAAGAGACAGTGAATTCGACGGTAAAAAAATTAACCAAGGTGACCTTTTAGCCCTTGATAACGGCAAAATCGTTTTCACCGAAACAGATTTGGAAGCTTGTCTTTTAAAACTTACAAAGCAGCTTGTTAAATCGGGCTCTGAATTTATGACCGTTTTCTATGGCGAAGACGTAAGCGAAGAACAGGCTGAAGCTTTAGGTTCAGTGCTTACCGAAAAGTTTGGAAGCAAGGTTGAGATTACTATGATAAACGGCGGTCAGCCTGTATATTACTTTATTATCTCTGTCGAGTAATTGGAGGTGCCTTATATGGCTACCGAATCCGACAATATCAGATATCTTAAGGGCGTTGGTGAAAAACGCGCCGCTCTTTTTGGCAAACTGGGCATCGACACGGTCGGCGCCCTTTTGCGTTTTTATCCCCGTTCTTACGAAGACTGGAGCCACATAACGCCTATAAGTGCTGCTCGCGGTCTTGGTACCGTTTGCATAAAAGCAACCGTTATAAGTGATGTTAAAGAAAACTATATCCGAAAAAATATGGTTTTATATAAATTCAAGGTTAAAGACGAAAGCGCGATTATGTCGGTTACTGTCTTTAACAACAAATACGCCGTACAAAACATAAAAATCGGGCAAGAGCTTTTGCTTTACGGAAAGCTTAGTACAGATTCTTTTTATTTTGATATGTCCTCACCTCAAATACGACCTGTCGGTTTTGAAGGAATTCGTCCCATATATTCTTCCACCTATTCTCTTTCAAGCTCGGCTATTGAAAAGGCAGTAAAGGTTGCTTTAAGCTCGGTAAGAATAGACGAATTTTTACCAAACGCTATTATAGAAAAAAACAACCTTTGCAGTCGTGATTTTGCCATTAGAAATATACATTTCCCAGAAAACGGCGAGGCTTTAAAGGAAGCCAAAAGAAGACTCGTTTTTGAAGAACTCTTTATGCTTCAATCAGGACTCCTTCTTGTTAAAAATGTTAACAGAGGGAAAACCCCTTGTGTTATGGAAAAAGATTTTTCGGCTGAGTTTGAAACACTTCTTCCCTTTGATATGACAAACGCGCAGAAAAGATGTATTAAGGATGCCGTTTCAGATATGTCGGCTTCGCGTCCTATGAACCGACTTATACAAGGTGATGTTGGCAGCGGTAAAACCGCCGTTGCTATGGCATGTTGCTTTAACGCCGTAAAAAACGGGTATCAGGCGGCTCTTATGGCCCCCACCGAAATTCTTGCCGAACAACATTATAAGAGTTTTTCTTCTGTGTTAGATAAAAGCGGAATGGATGTTGCTTTGCTTACAGGCAGTCTTACAAAAAAGAAAAAGGATGAGCTTAAGGCGAAGCTTGAGAACGGAGAAATCGATATTGTTGTCGGCACACATGCAATTCTTTCAGATAACGTGTATTTTAAAAAGCTTGGCCTTGTAATAACCGATGAACAACATCGTTTTGGGGTAAAACAACGCGCTACCCTTAAAGAAAAGGGCAACGCGCCTCACATTTTAGTTATGTCGGCAACCCCTATTCCGCGCACACTTGCACTCATCATGCACGGCGACCTTGATATTTCTATAATAGACGAATATCCTAAAGGACGTCAGCCGATAGATACCTACTCGGTTGATACCTCTTACAGAGAGCGTATATACAACTATATAAAAAAGCACCTTGATGATGGCAGACAGGGTTATATTGTTTGTCCTTTGGTTGAAGAGGGCGAAGAAACAGAGGGCCTTGTTTCGGCCGAACAATATTTCAAAAATCTAAGTGATGGCGCGTTTTCTTCTTACCGTTTAGGTCTTTTGCACGGAAAGATGAAACCCAAGGATAAAGATACTGTTATGCGCAGTTTTAACGACGGAGAAATCGACCTTCTTATTTCAACTACGGTTGTGGAGGTTGGTGTTGACGTTCCTAATGCCGCTATTATGGTTATAGAAAATGCTGAACGTTTCGGACTTTCTCAACTTCACCAGTTGCGCGGAAGAATTGGCCGAGGAAAACACAAATCGAGCTGTATTCTCATATCGGACTCTGCATCAAATAACGCCCGACTTAAAACAATGTGTCAAACTATGGACGGATTTGAGATTGCCGATAAAGATTTAGCTTTAAGAGGACCCGGCGATTTTATAGGAAATCGCCAACACGGTTTACCCGAGCTTCATATTGCAAACCTTGAAACAGATTTATCTGTTTTAAGAAGCGCCGGTGTGCAGGCTAAAAATTTACTTGATTCAGACCCGCTTCTTAAACTCAGTGATAATGCCGCCTTTAAATCTAAGGTGGAAGAAATGTTATTTAACCTAAATTCTAATTGATTCTTGGAGAAATAGATGGAACTTTTTCACACCTTTTTGCATTCTCTTGAGCACCCGCTCATAGAAACGCTTAAAATGTCACCAATAATATTTCTTGCCTATTTGCTTATGGAATGGCTTGAACACAACGAAAGTGACAAACTTAAAAACACCATTAAAAATTCAAAACGCTTTGGTCCGCTTTGGGCATCGGTTTTAGGACTGCTTCCACAGTGTGGTTTTTCGGGAGCTGTTGCAGGTATGTATGCAACAGGCACCGTAACCCTTGGCGCTCTGCTTGCAGTTATACTTTCAACAAGCGACGAAATGCTTCCTGTTATGCTTGGCGCAGGAATTTCAGCTACTATTATAATTACCCTTTTATTGTTCAAGCTGATTGTTGGTTGTATAGTAGGTTTTACGGCAGATTTTATTTTAAGACGTAAAAACAAAACCGAAGAAGAGCATATTCATGATTTTTGCGAACAAGAAGGCTGTTCTTGTAAAGACGGCATTTGGCTTTCGGCGCTTAAGCATACACTTAAAGTTCTTGTTGTTATCTACATTGTATCGGTTGTGCTCGATTTTGCCATAAATCTTGTGCCAAGTGAAACTCTTACCGCGGTGCTCAACTTCCCCGTTATAAGCCAAATCACCGCTTCGCTTATTGGTCTTATTCCTAACTGTGCCGTGTCGGTAACACTTGTACAGCTTTATACCTCATCCGCTCTTGGAATTTCCCCTCTTATTTGCGGTCTTTTAACAAACGGCGGTGTTGGTCTTTTGGTTCTATATAGGGTAAATAAAAACTTAAAAAACAATCTTTTGATAACCCTTATAATTTTCCTCTCGGGCCTTGTTTTCGGCTCTGTTGCAGGATTCATACTATAAAAAAATTGCAACCTTAAAGGTTGCAATTTTTTATTCTTCTGTTTCTTCTGAAAATTCTACTTCTTCAGGAAATTCCAGGAGAAGCTTTTCTTCGTTTTCGTCATTTTCCCAAACAGCCATTAATTCTTCACCCTCGGGATAAACAATTTCCTGCGGGTGTTTTTTGTTTAAAACATAGGCTACTGCAAGGTATGAAATTAATACGACTACAGCGCCAAGTGAAACTATTATGCCGTCATTCAGTCCCGGTGTTTTATAGGTGAAAATAATTTCGGATTCGCCCGACTTTACGGGTACTGCCATAAACCCTACGTTTACCTTTTCGACGTCGACTGCTTTACCGTTGACGGTTGCGCTCCAACCCTCGTCATAAGGAATAGAGAAAAACACAAGGGTATCTTTATCTCTTTGAACCTTGGCAGTAAAGGAATTTTTACCTGTTTTAAATTCTGTGGCTGAAGTTTTATTAAGCTTTTCGGCAGCCTTTGAAGCGGTATAATAGGTTGTTGCAGATTGGTTGCCTGCTTCGTGATAATCATAGATACTCTCGAACATATAACCGTATTTTTCTATCTGCTTAGCATCGAGAAGTATTGCTGTCAGCATATTGTCGGCGCGGTCCCTACCGCTAAGGTTTTCTAAGTATTCATAATCCATATAAACATCATAAGAAAAACCGTAGCCAATAAAGTTACTGTTTTTGTATATATCAAAGCCGTTATGACTGTCTATAAACTCAAAGCCCGGCATCTTAGGTGTTCCTGACTCGTCTACAAAACTTTTTTCACCCTGCTGATTTATAAGATATTTAACCGACAATAGCGAACGAATGCTGTAAAGGTCGGTATCGGGTCGGCTTGCAACATCGCGGTTTTCATCTATAAAATCATAAAATTCCATTATTGACGTGGGAACAACCGAATGGAACGCATTGATAGAGGAATAACCGAGGAACATTGCCGAATTATCCATACATTCATAAGTATCTATTCTAAAGGTATCAGGGTCACCTTCCAAATAAAGTTCACCTTCAATAAGTCTGTCAACCACAACCTCTTTTGTGTATGAATGCGACTTTCCGCTTGCTACAAAGAAGTTTGCATATCCTACAGAGAAAACGAGCACACAAATTGTTGCATATTTCAGGAATTTGTTAAGGTTTTGCTTTCTGTGCTTTAAAAGCAGTAAAAGAACTGCGAGCGCGCTGAGCGCTATTAAACAGGTTGCCCAGAAGCGCGCGATATACATTATATTATCGGGTTCGGTAAACAGGCCTATTTGGACTTTATCATCGTTTGTTTGGGGGAAAAGGCCGATGACCAAAGTGATTATTAAGGTTATAATTGCAACCCGCCTGAAGCCAACCGACCAATCAAGTCGGCGGTCTTCTATAGCGATAGCGGTCGCAAGCGCCATCATAAGAATGGGCATAAAGAACCAACGTACATAGTATGAATCGTTGAACATGTAAAAAGCTGAATTAAGAACCGGCACAAAAGCCATAACGGTACAGGTTACTATGATTCGTTTGAGCCAATTTCCTTGTTTTGCACCACAGTATACAAATACGCCAACCATACTGAAAACAGGCATCCACGCGCCAAGAGAAGACCATTTCACATCGGCTTCGGGGAACATAACGGGGCGCGCAGGAAGGTCGGGCGGGAAGAAAAACACTTCGAACACATTACCGTATATACTTTCCTTGCCAAAGAATATTGAGTTCCAACCAAGGTCGATTTCGCCAACTCTTGAGTTGTCGGCAATGGCAAGATACGAAGGCCAAAGAACAACAAATGCCAAAAGTATGCCGACTATTGCTTCGAAGAAGATTGCAAATACCTGAGAAGATGTAAGTTTGATTGCTCGGCTTATAAGTCTTATTACAAAGTAAATAACACCGAAAACAAGCATTCCAATAAAAAAGAAATAATTTACAATAGCACAAACAGCTACCGCTAAAGCAAAGACTCCCCTTCTGTTTTCACATGCGAGAAGTTCAAAAGCCAAAAGAAGAAGCGGGAAGAAAACTATTGCTTCGTGGAAGTGATTAAAAAATATGTTATAAACCGAAAAGCCCGAAAAGGCATAAAGCAAAGCGGCAAGCTGAGCCGTTTCGCGCTTTCTTGTAAACCTTCTTATGTAAAGAAAGGCTGTAAGCGCAGAACAGGCAAATTTAAGTATTAACAACGGACCCATAAAATATGGAACCCACGAATTTGGAAAAGGCAGAGTAAGCCAGAAAAACGGACTTGTTATTGTATAAAAGGTGTAAGACCCGATAAAGTTTGCTCCAAGGTCGGTTACAAAGCTCCAACCGATTTCCCCATTTCTGATAGCATTGTGGCAAAGCTGATAAAATGGAATTTGCTGAACATTGAAATCACCAAAGAAGATAAAATAGCCATCATCCATTATCATATAAGGAACAAAAAAGCAGGCGGCGCAAACAAGTGCCATAAGGAAAACCTTTAATGCTCCGCCTTTGCTATTTTCGATAAGTTTGTGTTTTTGAGATACAAAAGACAAGGTTATTCTCCTTTTTCTAAAAACTTATTGATATTATAACACTTCGTGGTATAATTATCAATATAAATAAAGGTATGTGAGGTAAACTATGAGTCACTTTTACGCTATGCTCTCACGCATGAAGAACATAAACCGTTGGGGTCTTATGAGAAACACCAGATGCGAAAATTTAAGTGAACACACCTTAGAGGTTGCGCTTATTGCACACGCTCTGGCGGTTATTGGCAACAAAAGACTGGGCAAAAATTTTAATGCCGACAAGGTTGCTACCGCAGCTATGTTCCACGATACTTCTGAAATTATTACAGGAGATATGCCCACACCTATTAAATATTATAACAGTGAAATTAAGGCGGCCTACAAAACTATTGAAGCCATTGCCGAAACACAGCTTCTTGATATGTTGCCTGCCGATTTCAGAGAAGAATTTGAGCCTTATTTCAATTTAGATGAAGAAGCTTCACGTCTTGTAAAGGCGGCAGACAAAATTTCAGCTCTTATCAAATGTATTGAAGAAATTAAGATGGGTAATATGGAATTTAAAGAGGCCGAAAAATCTACCCTTGCATCGCTTGGCGAAATGAATATTGCTGAAGTTGATATTTTCTGTAATGAATTTTTAAACAGTTTTTATTTAACACTTGACGAACAAAGAAACACCGACAGATAACTGTCGGTGTTTTAAATTGGTCTTAAAAAGTATAAACTTGGAATATTCCTGAGAACAGTAAAAGCAACAAGTAAAATAAGAAGTATTATAACACAGAGTTTTTCAAATTTAGTGAATTTTTGAAAGCCGTGTTTTACATACTTTATTTCCTTATTTAGAATGAACAGTATTATTGGGATTATAAGCAACAGGATGAGAAGATTATTTCTTGCTGCCAAGGCAAAATCAAGCTCAAACAGCGCTACAAACATACGGGTAATTCCGCAAGTCGCGCAATAAATACTTGTAAGCTGATGTATTACACACGGCACGGCAAATCCCGATATCTTTATAAAGATATAATAAAGAATTCCTGCCGATAAAACAACAGTTAAGGTTATTATCAGCCTTTTCAGTCTTGCTTTTTTGTCCATTTTATATACCTGCAAAGCCGCCAAAGGCTAAAGATATAAGAGCGGCTATAATGAGGGTCATTGGCAAGCCTCTTAATACTTCGGGAATATCGGACTCGGCAAGTCTTCTATGAATTGATATGAAAATCACGGTTGTCAAGGTAAATCCAAGACCTGTTATAACCGAATAAAGAAGCGCCAAGGGGTAGCTTGTTATAATTTCATTACCCGCATTAAGCAAACACAGCCCGAACAATATCGGCAGACCGGTTTTGGGTTTGAAACATGTCTTTAAAAGGCTGTAAAGCTTTGGTGAAAACTTGCCCGATAAGAAATATACCGCAAATAAGATTAAGCTGATAAGAATTACACAAACCAGCGCAGAAAGATAACCGAGTTTTAAGGGGGCAAGTACATATTTGAAAACAGGATAGGTTACCGCCGACGAAACAAATAGCAAAACGGTTAAAAGCGCGCAGTTTTTCAGCAAAGAACCAAAAGATTTTTTACTGCTATAATGAAGAGAATCTATTCCAAGCAGATTTGCAGTAATAATATTATTTGTAAAAATCCCTGCAAAAAAGAGAGTCATTAATATTTTCATTTGGCGCCCCTCTTTTCAAAAAATTTTACAAGAACACCATATAAAACGGTAAGTGCGGCGCAAAGAAGCAGCGCTCCTGAAGGAGTTTTAAAAAATTCTATTGGTGACAGAAATGAAGTGTATATATCAAAGCCGAAAACACTTCCCGTTCCTAAAAATTCTTTAAGAAATCCGATTACAAAGAGAAAGCCCGCCGCTGCTGTAGAAATTATTGCACCGTGTTTCAGCACACTAAAAGGCTTTTCGGCTAAAACGTCATCGGTGCTAACAAGTAAAACCGTTGTTACCGAAATAAGCGTTAGTCCAATGCCGATGCTTGAAACCGCATCATTAAATATGAGTGAGCAAAGCATTGTAAATATTCCAACAATACCTACCGATATAACAATTCTGACAAAAGGAGCCGTTTTAGAGGTTGTAAACTGCTTCAGGGCAGAAACCGCCATCCAGGACAGGGTAACCGCGAAAATTATTATAATTCCCGCTATGAGAGATGATAATGCGGTACTGCAAAAGGCGGTAAGGGGCACTATCGAGAGAATAATTTTGTTATAGACATTTTTATCTTTGAGAATACCAAACATACTTACCTTTCTCCCCTTTCCTCTGTTTTTGCGCCAAAAGGATGTGTGAATATGAAACTGTCTATAAGCGGTACAAGCAGATTCATAATTAAAATGCTGTAAGATACGCCCTCTGGCAGAGATGCAAAAAGGCGAATTATCATGGTTATAATACCGCAGCCAATACCAAAAACAACTTTGCCCGATTTTGTCATTGGACTTGTTACATAATCGGTTGCCATAAATATTGCGCCGAGCATTACACCGCCCGCAGATATTGCATAAAAAGGATTTTGACCCGAAATTAAAGCAAATATGAAAACCGTTAGAATAAAACTCAGCGGAATATGTAAAGTTATAACCTTGCGCGTAACGAGATATGCTCCGCCGAAAAGAAGCATTATAACCGAGGTTTCGCCGATACTGCCCGGGCAAACACCAAAGAAAACCTCGTTAAACGGATAACCGTCAGAAATTAGCGGGGTTGCCGAAGCTATAATATCCGAAAAAGGTTCAATAAAGTTTGTCATTGCCGACGGAAAGGCCACAAGTAAAAAAACTCGGGCAGCAATAGCAGGGTTTACAATATTCTTTCCAACTCCTCCAAACAGAAGCTTTGCAAATAATATTGCAAAAACCGACCCTAATGCAACAATGTAAAGAGGTATGCCTGCGGGTAGGTTAAGTGCTAAAATAAGGCCGGTAACAACAGCTGATAGGTCGCCCGTTGTAAGAGGTTTTTTTAATGCATAACAATAAAGCGCTTCGCACAAAACTGCGGCAGCAACCGAAACAAACACCGTAAGGAGTGCCGAAACCCCAAAAATTATAATTCCGAAAATGGTTGCGGGCACAAGGGCTATTATAACGTCAAGCATAATATTTCGTGTATCGTTATCGGTCCTTAAATGCGGCGACACACAGGTGATATAGTTCATTATTCCACCTCCAAAAATTTAGATTACAGGTATATTCCTTTATCTAATCCATCAATAATAGCGGCTATTGCGTGTTCTTCGTTGCTGACTGTTATATAATCGGCCACCGCTTTGGCTTCGGGTACCGCATTTGCAACAGCAAAACCAACCCCGGATGCCTTTATCATAGAAACATCGTTGTTATAATCGCCAACCGCTATAGTTTTGTTTATATCTATGCCAAGAAGCTCCGCCATTTTGCAAAGCGCGTTACCCTTGCTTGCTCCCTTAGGTAAGACTTCATAAAGGGTGCGTTCGGAACACACAAAATCAAACTTGTCGGCTTCAGGATGACTGTGAAGCAGTTTTATAAGGGCTTCCAAACGTTTTTCGTCTGTATGAGCGAAAACAATCTTTACTACAAAGTCTTTCACATCTTCATAAGAACTGTAAATATTCTCGGAACCTGTCAGCGCACGGAAACGCTCCATAGCAAAGTTGTCCCTATAGAAATATATTTTATTGTCTGTGTTAAACTGTATTCCAATATCCGGCAGTTCCTTTTCAACCGCGAGAATAAGTTTTTGCGCCTCTTTGGGCAAATTCATATTCCAAAGCAATCTGTTTTGTGATATATCAAAAATTCCCGCCCCGTTAAAACAGCCGTAGGGCGCGTTTGGGTTTATAGTGTCGCATATGTGTTTTGAAGTTGACGAGGTGCGACCCGTAATAAAGGTAAAAAGTCCACCCTCAGACTTAAAATATTCTATTGCATCAAGGTTTTGCTTTGAAACGGTTTTATCGTTTTTGTAAAGCGTTCCGTCAAGGTCGGTGCAAAAAAGCATTCCCTCAAATTTGCCCAAAGGTTTCACATCCTTTATAAATAAATTGCTTATTGATTATATCATAAATATAACACCTTTGCAAACGGTGTCGAAAAGATTTTTTAATTTTTTTAAAAAAGGGGTTGCTTTTTTATAATAAGTTGTGTATAATAATCTGGCAACCTCGGTTAGCAAATATATCGCGGGATAGAGCAATCCGGTAGCTCGTCGGGCTCATAACCCGAAGGTTGTTGGTTCAAATCCGGCTCCCGCAACCAAAAAAGAGAACAGTCACCTTTATGGTGGCTGTTTTCGTTTTTTATTATGGAAATTGAGTTTGAACCAACAACCAAGGGTTCCCGAGGTGAGGTTGCGAGCGCACCCAGTGGGTGATGCAGCGAGCAAAACGAAGCGCCGCGGTCGACAGAGGCGAGGGTGTGTACCGACACCCGAGAAAATGTCGGGCACCGCAAGAGGTCAAGCGGCAAAACCGCGCGATGTTGGTTCAAATCCGGCTCCCGCAACCAAAAAATAAAGACCATCGTTTGATGGTCTTTATTTTTTGTGTTTGTGTCCGTCAGGGCACAACATCGTTTGACCGAAGGTCAACATCATTTTTCGCAAAGCGAAAACCTCGTGTTTTCGGCAGGACACAAAACGCTGTGGGCTTTCGCCCAACGATGTTGCGACAAAGTTGCAAACTTAATCACCGCATCAAAAATCGGCTTTTAGAAATTCTTGAACTTAAAAAAGCGGCTTTGCATTGCATATTGACAAACAAGTAATATTTGTCATATAATAACAAAAAATTTAGCCAATATTACCGAGAAAGGATTTACATATGGAATATTTTGAAAAGTACTGTTCGAACACACTTGCAGGAAGCGGCAATCAGTTTTTCTTTTACAACGAAAATGAACAGCAAACAAGAAGCTGTACGCTTTATAAGGTTGTAAACGGTGGCGAATATCCTTATTCATTTTTATTTTCGAACACCATCGACAGTACCTATTCAAATGGAGCCCTCAGTCACAAAAACCTTGTTATAGATACATGGACAATAGAGCAAATGCTTGTAGGAGTTTGTTCCCAGTGTGACGAGGAATCATTTACATATCCCCAAAAAATGGAGCAGGTTTTGTTTGGCGGACAAAAGCAAAAAGTAGTAAATCCTGCAGAGCTTTTTTCTACTGACCCTGTCACATTAAACGCGAAAAGCGGAGAATATATCTGCGTTGAAATTGTTTTTTCGGGTAATATGATACCCTATCACGAGGAAAGCATTATCCCATCGTTTGTCTTTCATAATGGTGAGTGGATTGCATCAAAAAAACATCCGTTTGTTTCAATGGTAGGTATACAAAGACCTGCAAAAAAGAAAATCGCATTTTTGGGCGATTCCATAACGCAGGGAATTGGAACACCGGTCAATTCATATGAGCATTGGAATGCGGTTTTTGCAAATTTATTGGGTAATGAATATGCGTATTGGAATCTCGGCATTGGTTACGGCAGAGCGGACGATGCTGCAAGTGACGGAGTGTGGCTTTACAAAGCCAAGCAGAATGACATTGTATTCGTATGCTATGGAGTAAACGACATAAATAATGGGTATGGTGCCGAAGAAATAAAGAAAAATCTGCAGACAATTGTTTATAGATTGCGTGATGCAGGCGCACGGGTGATTATGCAGACAATTCCTCCTTACAACTACTCCGAGGAACATCGCGTTATATGGGAAGAAGTAAATGCTTTTATAAGACATGAAATAGAGAATGTAGAATTAGTATTTGACTGCGCAAAATATCTTGCTAAAAGCGATAGCGAACCGCATATGGTAAAATACGGCGGACACCCTGACAGCGATGGTTGCAAAGTGTGGGGAGAAGCGCTTTTTAAAGCGGCAACTAAAGTGATTGAAAAATAATTTTTGTGTTATTAACCGATATCTAAATCGATGCAACTTACCAAAAACTCAGTTTCCCTTTTGGGAGACTGAGTTTTTTCCTGTTTTTGAAACTGAAATCTTAGAACATACTACCTGACGAGGGTGTGTACCGACTCGAGAGCGAATATTCTTTTCGTAAACTTATATTATTTGAATTATTGTCTTGTTTTTATTCAAAACAGTTGCTATAATTACAAAAACAGGGGGCGCTATATGATGAGGAAAGTTGACGCAACTTCAGGAAATTTGCCAAAACTGATTTTCATATATACTATACCATTGATTCTTACTACCGTTTTGCAGAATCTTTTTGATATTGCAGATAAAGCGGTGCTCGGAAATATGGCGGGCACTACAGCGGTGGCATCTATAGCAGCCACAACAACCGTTACTTCGCTTATAATAAACGGGGCGGTTGGCCTTTCTACCGGTACCGCAATTATTCTTGCACGCTTTGTAGGGCAGAAAAATGAGGAAAAAATTCGTAAAACAATTGACACCTCTATTATAACCAGTATTATTATCGGAGTGCTTGTTGCAGCTGTAGGCTATTTTTTAACCCCTCTTTTTCTAACCTTTACCAACTGTCCTAAGGAGTGTTATGACGGCTCTTTAGTCTATATGCGTATCATAATCGTTGCAACACCTGTAACCTTGCTTTATAATTATGGTTCGGCAATACTCAGAACTCTTGGCGACTCATAAAGACCTCTGATTTATATTACCATTTCGGGTGTTGTAAATGTTGTTTTGAATATCCTTCTTTGCCTTGTTTTACCCCAAAAGGTAGTTGCGGTTGCAATTGCAACCGTGGCATCAAGGCTCATTAGTGCGATACTTGTATTTCGCAGACTTTGCATGCTTGAGGATAGCGCACGGGTGAATATTAAGCAAATGCGTTTTGATTTTGGTTCATTTATGAGTATCATCCGCTTTGGTGTCCCGGCTTCAATATCATTGTTGGTGCTTCCTCTTGGAAATCTCCAAATTGCAACGGCAACAAACTCATACGGTGCCAATGCTCTTGCAGGGCACTCTGCCGCCATATCGATTGAAACCATTACTTTCGCATTTACCGAGGGCTTTGCCACTGCAGCTTTGACTTTTATGGGACAAATATCGGTGCGGGCAATGTCGAACGAGTTAGAAAAACCTTTAGGCTTTGCCTGATATACTGCACCGTAATTGCAGGAGCACTCGGCGTTCTTACATATCTAACGGGTGAACTGTGGATAGGCATTATTGTTGGTATGTCATCAACTGCGGCTATAAAATACGGAATGATGCGGCTTTTTTATGTTGCGGTGTTTATGTTTATACACGCGTTCAGCTGCATTTTAGCAAGTGCCATGAGAGCTTTTGGATACCCAATGCTCACCAGTATGACCAATATCGCAATCAATTTAGGCTTTCGTGTGCTCTGGATGCAATTTATTTACCCTATATATCCTAAATTCGTCACAATTATGCAATGTTATACTGTGGCTTGGATATTGAATTTTGCTTTTTATATACTGTTCACAGCTATTGTTTACAGAAGATATGTCAAAAAGGGTATTTGCAAAGAAATATAATAAATAAAGAGAGCTGAAAAGGACGGTCTTTTCTGCCTCTTTGTAACTTATATCGATTGTTCTGACACAAGCTATAACAACACTTTGGTGTTTTGTTCTTATAACCCAAAGAGTTTTGGAGAATATAACGGCGAAAACAGTGAGGTTCAACCAATAACGGTTTTACAGGCTCACGCGCCCGAAATTTTGAAAATCGGCGATAGATACTACATTACCACTTATGGGAATAAATTTACACGGTGATATTATGTCAGCAAAATTTGTTAGCAGTATTTTATTTGATAATAAATTAGATGAAAACTCATATCTGAACAGTTTGCCTGTTATAAAATATTTAAAACAGACCGAAAAGCTTGATTTTTCAGCCGACGTCACCTTTTTTGTGGGTGAAAACGGAACAGGAAAATCAACCTTGCTTGAAGCCATCGCGGTTGCCAGCGGTTTTAATGCCGAGGGCGGAACACGAAATTTTGCCTTTTCCACAAACGCCACCCATTCACCCCTTTGGGAATGTCTTACGATAGCTTCGCGCGGATATGCAAAGGACGGATTTTTCCTCAGGGCAGAAAGTCTTTACAACGCGGCTACATATTTAGAAGAGCTTGATAAAATTCCCGCCTGCGCTCCCCCGCTTTTACAGTCATACGGCGGCGCATCTCTTCACCACCAGTCACACGGCGAAAGCTTTTTAAGTATTGTTCAAAACCGTTTTGGTGGGAACGGACTTTATATTCTCGACGAACCCGAAGCCGCCCTTTCTCCTATGAGACTTCTTACCCTGATGTGTGAAATAGACAGACTTGTTAAGCTTGGTTCGCAGTTTATAATTGCAACCCACTCCCCAATACTTATGGCTTTGCCAAATGCCGATATATTTGAGTTTTCTCAAAACGGAATTTGTTGTGTAGACTACACAGATACAGAGCATTTTAAAACCACCAAAAGATTTTTAGATAATCCCGAAAAAACACTTCACTATTTGCTCGACAACAATACCTAAACTTAAAAAAGTAAGAAAAATAATTTTTCAAGTTAGGAAAATTATTAGTTTATAGCTTTTCAATTAAAAAAGATTGACTGCGATAAAACAGAACACTATAATAAACGCGAAGGTTTTTTAGTAAAAGGTGGTTTGAATGACACAAAGCAAAACACTTACATATAATAAGGTTGTTCTTCTTGGCTTTTTAGTTTACTTTTTCAGTTACGCTATGAGGCTTGACTATGCGGCAAGTCTTGTTGCAATTGTTAACGCTTTAGGGGTTACAAACACCGCGGCATCTGTCGCCATTACAGGAAGCTTTATAACCTACGGGCTTGGTCAGATAGTATTCGGCATTATAGGCGATAAGCTTTCCCCTGTTAAGATAATAAGCTTTGCAATGCTTGGAACAGTTTTGGTTAACATTGCGGTTTCATTTTGCTCAAACATTACACTTATTACTGTTTTATGGTGCATAAACGGCATGTTCCAAGCTATGATTTGGCCTCCGCTTTGCCGTTTTGTTGCAGAGCTTACAACCGCCGACGAGTATTCTAACGCTATTACAATGGTTGGACTTTCGGCGTCGGTTGGAACTATTTTTGTTTATTTGTTTGTTCCTGCCGTTTTGTCTGTTACTGTTTGGAGAAACGTTTTCAGATGTATGGCATTATTCGGTCTTATCATTGTTGCAATATGGATGATTATGACCAGAGGAATTAACATCCAAACCGCAACCGATATAGCCAAAAATAATGATGACAATAAATATTCCGTATTTAAGATTATTGCTCTTGCGGGGCTTGTTCCTATATTTTTTATCATCATTTTACAAGGAGTGCTTCGCGATGGCATTCAAACCTGGCTTCCTTCTATGGTGAACAAAGAATTCAATATGGATGAATCCTCTTCTATACTCAGCACTGCGGTTTTGCCTGTACTTAGTATGGTAAGCGTTTTGGCTTCAAACTTTTTATATATCAGGCTTAAAAACGAAATTAAAACGGCAACCATTATTTTCTGTGTTGCAGCTGCCGCTACTATCCCCTTGGGGCTTGGGCTTAAAATTCCCGCGCTTATTTCAATATTCCTTGCCGCGCTTATTTCGGGTTGTATGCACGGCGTCAACCACATGGTTGTTTCTCTTATTCCAAAAAGGTTTTATAAATACGGACTTATGTCGACATTTTCAGGTATACTCAATTCCTTTACTTATGTCGGCGCCGCCCTTTCAACCTATGTCTTTGCTGCCGCATCTGATAATTTCGGTTGGAGTGTTGTAAAGATTCTTTGGCTTATTATCGGTCTTTTGGGCGCAGGAATTTGTATATTTAAGCTTCCCCGCTGGACTAAATTTATTAAAACAAAATAATAAAAAAACCGCTTTAGGCTAAGCCGAAAGCGGTTTTCTTATTTTAATTGTTCGGTTATAAAGGGAATAACCTCTTCCTTTTTTATATTAAGAACAAGAGCAAATTCCTCACAAATTGCCTTTTCGGCACGAGTAAACACCGCTTCATCTGCAACACGCAAATGTCTGCCCTCGCCTTCAACCTTCTTCTTTCTTTCAAACAGCGTTTTTACCATTCGGCCAATTTTGCGCCTGTCGCCTTCCTCTAATATTGCTTTAAATTCGGCGTTTCTTTCCTTATCATCTTCTATCCAATAACTTTCTGTTTTTGGAAAATCCGCTATCATTTCAAAGATTTGTTCGCGGCTTAAAATACTGCGCATTTTGCCCACAAGCTGTTTATTATCAACGGGTACAAAAACCAAATTTCTGTCATCGTAAACGTTTTTAAGGCAATAATACTCTTTAACCGTTTTACCGATAGTTTTTTCCGTTATTCCTTCCACAGTATATACCTGAGAACTGTATATTACAGCAGTACCTTTACTTAGCATTTATTACCTTCGTACATTTTTCTTAACTAAATCGTAACACATTTAAAAATTCTTTTCTAATATTTTTTATAAGAAAATTTGATTTTTGCAAAAAAAATACACCGCTTTCTTTTTACAGAAAGCGGTGTTAATTCTTTATTAAGCCTTGCCTACTGAACCGAAGAGTTCCATCTTTTCTTTAACGGTTGCCTTAATTGCCTCAAAGCCGGGTGCAAGAAGCTTTCTTGGGTCGAAGCCTTTGCCTTCTTTATCCTTTCCTGCTTCGATATAAGCTCTTGTTGCTTCCTGGAAAGCGAGCTGACATTCGGTGTTAACGTTAATCTTAGAAACGCCGAGAGAGATAGCCTTCTGAATCATATCAGCAGGAATACCTGTGCCGCCGTGGAGAACTAAAGGCATTGTGCCTGTAAGCTCCTGAATAGCAGCGAGAGTATCGAAAGAAAGACCAGCCCAGTTTGCAGGATATTTACCGTGAATGTTACCGATACCGGCAGCGAGCATTGTGATGCCGAGGTCAGCAATCATTTTGCATTCAGCAGGGTCAGCACATTCGCCAGCGCCAACGACGCCGTCTTCTTCGCCGCCGATAGAACCAACTTCAGCCTCTAAAGATAAGCCGAGTTCGTCACAGATAGCAACGAGTTCCTTGGTCTTTGCAATGTTTTCTTCGATAGGATAATGAGAACCGTCGAACATTACGGAAGAGAAACCTGCTTCGATACACTTCATAGCGCCTTCGTAGCTACCGTGGTCGAGGTGGAGTGCTACGGGAACGGTGATTCCGAGCTCGTTAATCATACCGTTAACCATACCAAC
>JAZLEK010000046.1:0-15789 GCA_045615225.1 Acutalibacteraceae bacterium
AGGCTCCAAACGGAGCCTTCTTTTTATTCTTTTTCAAATGCGTCTTTGCCAAGTGAGCAAACGGGGCAAACCCAATCTTCGGGAACATTTTCCCAAGGTGTGCCGGGGGCTACTCCATTATCGGGGTCGCCAAGCTCAGGGTCGTAAACATAGCCGCAGGGGCAAACATATTTATCCATAGTAATTTCTCCTTATTGGTTTTTAATAGTATACTTAGAATGTTATGAAATATTCTTTTTTTCAAAAGAAGCCGCATATTTTATGCGGCTTCTTCCTTAGATTTTACATGACAAGCAATCGCTTGTTTTTAACTTATTAAATTATTTGAAGTAACGAGCGAGTAAGCCTTCGAAAGCCTTACCGTGTCTAGCCTCATCGCGAGCCATTTCGTGAACGGTGTCGTGTATAGCGTCAAGGCCGAGTTCTTTTGCAAGCTTAGCAAGCTCGAATTTACCCATAGTAGCGCCGTTTTCAGCGTCTACGCGCATTTCAAGGTTTTTCTTGGTAGAATCGGTTACAACTTCGCCTAAAAGCTCAGCAAACTTTGCAGCATGCTCTGCCTCTTCATAAGCTGCCTTTTCCCAATAAAGGCCGATTTCGGGATAACCTTCTCTGTGAGCAACTCTTGCCATTGCAAGATACATACCAACTTCAGAGCACTCTCCGTTGAAGTTTTCGCGAAGACCGTCAATAATTCTTTGGTCAACACCCTTTGCAACGCCTACAACATGCTCAGCTGCCCAAGATTTTTCGCCCGACTGTTCCTTAAATTTTTCAGCCTTAGCCTTACATATAGGGCACATATCAGGTGCGCTGTCGCCTTCGTGAACATAACCGCAAATAGTACAAACAAATTTTTTCATAAAAATATTCCTCCAAAAATAAATTTTTAATTAAACTTTGTCTTTAAGACAATTTTGACATATACCTGTAAAAGTATATGTAACAGAGTGAACCTCAAATCCATGATTTTCTTCGGCCTGTTTAAGCGTATCGCTCGGGTCGAAGGGGATATCTGAGATTGCTTCGCAGCTTTTACAGTAAAAATGACTGTGAGGAGTGGTGTCGCCGTCGAAATGCTCTCTTGCATCGCCGACAGGAACCTTTATTATCATACCTTCCTTTTCAAGCGCCGCTAAATTTCGGTAAACTGTGCCAAGCGAAATGTTTGGAATTTGTATTCTCACTCGGTCGTATATCCAGGCGGCAGAGGGGTGTGATTTTGTGTCTTTTAGGACATTAATTATGGCCTCTCGTTGTCTTGAATAGTTCAATACATCACATCTCCTTTCAAAAATCAGTAATCTTTACTACTTTTATTATAACGCAAATTTTTTATTTGTCAAGTTTTTTATTTGATTTTTTTAAAAAAATGTATATAATGTAATTAGACTTCATTTTGGTCACGATTTGAAAGGGAGGTATATATAATAATGAAAGAACAAAAAATATCGGTTTCTGTTATAAAAAGACTCCCTCGTTATTACCGTTTTTTAGGGGAGCTTAAAAAACAGGGAATAACCCGAATTTCTTCCGGTGAGCTTGCCGCTAAAATGAAGCTTACCGCCAGCCAGATAAGGCAAGACCTCAACAACTTCGGCGGCTTCGGTCAACAAGGCTACGGCTATAATATTGAAATGCTCTATGATGAAATAGGGGATATACTCGGGCTCAGCTCTCTCACTTCAGCAATAATGCTTGGTATAGGTAAACTCGGCGTAGTGGTTGCCGAAAATATGAATTTTAAAGCTCAGGGCTTTAAACTTATAGGGGCTTTCGATATAAGTGAAGACGTAATAGGTAAAACGGTTGCCGGTGTCGAGGTGTTAGATCTTAGAGAGCTCGAAGCCTTTTGCAAAGCTCACAGGCCAAAGGCGGCGTTTATGTGTGTTCCGTCCTCTGCCGCGCCCGAACTTGTAGAGCGGCTTATTGATTTAGGGGTTATCGGTTTTTGGAACTTCTCTCATTACGATATTGCAATCAAACATCCCGAGGTGTCGGTTGAAAATGTACACTTTGGCGATACCCTTATGCGACTTTCTTATAAAATTAAAAATTCATAAAAGAAATAGTCACCGTAAATACTACTTACGGTGATTTTTTTATGTTTATAACGGTTTACAGAACAATCATATTATATATAGTGGTAATTATCAGCATTCGTCTTATGGGCAAACGGCAAATAGGCGATATGCAGCCGAGCGACCTTGTAATAACCCTATTAATTTCCGAAATTGCCGCTATGCCGCTACAGGACACCGACCAACCAATACTCTTCGGCATATCGGCAATAATGACAATAGTTGTAATTGAAATATTGGTATCGATAATCGCCCTCAAAAGCTTTTTTGTCAGAAAGATGCTTTCTGGTAAGAGCGCAATTTTAATAAAGGACGGGATTATCGACCAAAAGGAGCTTAAGAATGTTCGAATGACGGTGCTTGACCTTGTCGAGATGTTAAGAGGACAACAGGTTTTTGATATTGGTACGGTTTCCTTTGCGGTGTTAGAAACAGGAGGAAGCTTAAGTGTGCTTTTAAAATCAAAATCACAGCCTGCAACGGTTGGAGATATAAAGGTGCAAAAGGGGCCGGCAGAACTGCCTCTACCTGTAATCAGCGACGGCAAAGTTCTGAAAGAATCGTTAACGGCGCTTAAAATCACCGAGAACGATGTGACGGCAAAACTTGCAAAAAAAGGAATGAGAATACGGGACATCTTTCTTATGACAATGGATAGCGCAGGCAAAACGGAAATTGTAAAAAGGGGGAATATATAAATGAAGCGGCTACTCGTTAGCGGTCTTTTACTAAGCTTGGTGTTACTGCTTTGCGCCTTTGGTATAAGTTTTGTAACAAACGGGTACGAAAAAATTACAAAAGAGCTTACACTTGGCGAGCAGTGTATGGAAAATAGGGATTTTGAAGCGGCTAAAGAGCATTGTCAAAATGCCGAGAAAATATATACCGACAAAGAACAATATATGGCGGCGTTTGTCAATCACGGGATACTTGACGAAATAGGGCAGGCATTATCGGGGGTTGCTCCGCTGGCAGACAAAGACAGCATACCCGAATTTTTTAGCCTGTCGGCCGAAGCCAAAACCGCTCTTGCTCATCTGAGAAACGACCATATATTCTTAATAGGAAATCTTTTTTAAAACAGAAATATGTTGTTATGTAAACTGCGCCAACCGAGTGTATGTGAATAACTTGGTTAACAATGTGAATAACTTTTTTGCGTCTTTAAAGATAAGAAGTCAGAAAATGTCGAATTATAGCGGTTTTAAGAACAGTTTGTTTCTTGGAAAAATAGTTATTAAACTTTTTCAACAAGTTATTAACAGTTTTACACACATCAAAAAAACTTATGTGAAAAACATTATGAAACCTAAATTTTACAAAAATAAAAACACCCACCTTATTAGGTGGATGTTTTTTTCTTACATAAGGGGTACTCTGCGCTACCCCTATCTTCCTGCCGTTCCGAACGGCGACGGCATATAGGGGTTGCTCGAGACTCGGGCAGACCGCCCCACCTGTCGCGGTGGCGCGACTGCTTCGCCGAACCTTACGGGTTCTCCACATACCACAAAACAAAAAAATAAAAACACCCACCTTATTAGGTGGATGTTTTTTTCTGGTGACCCGGACGGGATTCGAACCCGTGTTACCGCCGTGAAAGGGCGGTGTCTTAGGCCTCTTGACCACCGGGCCATTGGTGGCTGTAATTGGACTTGAACCAATGACACTCCGGGTATGAACCGAATGCTCTAGCCAACTGAGCTATACAGCCGTATTTTCCCGTGCTGGTATATTATAATTGCTGAAAGTCCTTTTGTCAACACTTTTTTTATTTTTTTATTATTTTATATACATATAACCTTTTTATACAAGAAGTTTACAGCTTTTTTTATGAGTTTTTCACCACAAGAACACAAAGATTTTATACGGCAAATATCAAACAGTAAAATTCTCACCTTATCGATAAGCGTACAAACTACAAAAATTATGAGGGCAGAAATCAAAACAAAAACGGGCAAAAGCAAAGTGTTGTAATCGTTTATAAAAGCAAAGCTTCCCGACATCAGAAGATTGCGAAAATGAATATTATCGCGAATTAAATATACAGAAAATGCAGACGAGGCGAGAAAGGAAATAAACTTTTGACATTTTGAAATTTCAATTTTAGAAAAGAAGCATACTAAACCGGCTGCAGCAGCAACAACGGTTGGGGAACAATAGGAAACAAAAAGGTCTTCTGTTTTTATTTTGGAAAAATGGAACAACACCTTTGTAAGCCAAGTAATAAGGGTAGGTATAAAAATCAGGACTAAAGACTGAATAAGCGATACCTTGCTTTTTATGTCATACTTCTTAAAAATTGCGCCTAATATATACATTAAAGCAAACCATATAAAACTATAGCCTCGGTTTAGAATAAAGGGGTCTTTTTTAAGGGAAAACACCGAAAGGAAAAGAAATGCTATAACATATATAAATAACATTTTCCCCCTTGCCCTATGAACAAAAAGGTTCAGAGCGGGTGATATTAAAAATATTGCAAAATATGATGTGAAAAACCAGTACTGATTTTTTGTTACAGAAAAAACGCGTCAAAAACATTCTTTGAAGAAATAGTCGGTTCAAAGAAAAGTTTTAAAACAAAACAGATAACAATGCTGTAAAACAGTACGGTAATAAAAAGAAATAAAAGGTTGCTAAGCTTTGGGTAGTACTTTTCTGCTCTGTAGCCTACAAAACCCGAAATCAGAATAAAGCAGTTTACGGCGGGGTAAGAGGCGATTTCAAGCAACCACGCAAGAGAAAAACCAAGTGGAGAAACAGTAGTTTCAAGAACGTGTCCGTGACCGAGTATATGAAGAACGACAACGCCGAATATACAAAAAACCCGCAATAAATCAATTCCGTAATTTCTTTTGCTTATTTACATATATATCAGTCCTGTCTTGAACATTTTTCGGCATCTATAGCCAATACAAGCATAAGGGCATAAAGCGCATCCTTAGGGTCGTTTATATCAATCATATATGTATCGGTCCAGTTCCAAAGCTGTTTTGAAACGGTGGCAACCGCACAGCCTAAAGCATCGGTTATTTGGTAATCCCATTCAAACCAGTCGCCCTGAACACTCCAACCGCAAAAATCGATAAAAAACCGCGGTCTTAAGAATGAAAACTCCTTGCGGATAAAGCCAACATAATTATCATCTTTATAAATTTCAAACTTAGGCAAAAGGGTCAAAAGCTTCTGTTGAATATGGCCTACGGGCGTGCCGTATTTATCATAAATTCTAAGTCTGTGACCAATAGAAAATTCACCCTTTACGGTGTAAACAACCGCGCCCGATTCATCAAAAATATCGTAAGAATCAAACCAGGAAAACATCCTTTGTTTAAAAAGAAGCTTCATTTAAAACACTCCCGTTATAAATATTTCAAGCCCTATAAGAATCAAAATGATTCCGCCGAGAATGGTGGCCTTATTTGAAAGCGCATTTCCAACCTTTTTACCGATTGCTATACCGGCGAAACAAATTGCAAAGGTAACGGCGCCGATTATAAGCGAAGAAACAAGCGCTCCTGCAAAATTGTAAGAAGCGGTGGTAAAACCGACCGATAAAGCATCAATTGAGGTTGCAATTCCCTGAAGGATAAGTCCGGTTACGCCTACGGCTCCGCATTCTTCACATTCACATTCACAGTGGATACCATCGTATATCATTTTTCCGCCAATAAAGGCAAGGAGTCCTAAGGCAATATAAGGTATAAAGGGCTGAAATGCCTTAAAATGATGAACAAAGGTAGAAACGCAAAACCAACCTATAAGGGGCATTGCAAACTGAAAAAATGCAAAAACGGTAGACACCGTAAGCATTTTTCTTCGTCTCATACGGGGTTCGTTAAGTCCGTTTGCAATAGAAACCGAAAAGGCATCCATTGCAAGACCGACTCCAAGAAATATGCTTGTTATAAAAAACTCAACACTAAAGTTCAAAAAAATTACTCCTTAGATGTAATTACAAGTTCGGCAGGTTTTACCGCCTTGTCAAAATTTTGCGGGTAAAGTAATCTTGCTTTTATCTTTATGTCGCCCGCCTTTGCGGTTGAACGAACAAGAATGGTTGCAACACCTGCATCGGGGAAAATCGGGTTAGCACCGATAGTCGCATCGCCCACAATTTCACCCTCGCCCTCAATCTCGAATAATATTGGCTCACTATCAAGGGTTAGGGGGGCTACTGTGTGGTCATAATCCATAACGTAACATCTTACCGCCACAATATCCGAACCATCTGCCTTAAGGGGAATTCCCATAAAGTCGGCTTCAAGCTGTAAGTAGGTTGGAACGCACGGAGTGCGAACGCGTTGCTCGGCAACAAGCTTGTCGCCCACAAAAGCCTTTGCAATAAGGTTAGAACGTTCTCTGAGCTTATATTTTCTCTTTACATTTTTAAAGGTAAAGGGTGGGTGGCGAAGGGGAAGATTGTCGGGTGTTTGTTCGCCAATGAGTTCATCATTTCTGAAAAGCTGAACACGCTCGGCATTAGAGAACACCATAATATCATCGGGCGAAGCCTCGCTCCACCAACTTGCAATAAAGAGCACATCGCCGATTTCCTCGCGGTCTTTTTGCGAACGCATAAAGTAGTAGGAGAATTTGGGAACTCTGAAAAGGTCAAGGTGACCGCCCCAGCAAGGATTGATATGATAACCTCTGTTGTGAGCAATTGCCGGCCATACGCCGTAACCGCAAATAGATTTGTTGTTGTAAACGTCAATATACTGACCTGTTTGGTTATCAAATCGTTGAAGCATACGGTTAACCGATTCTGCCTGTGCAAAATCGCCCCAACCTCTTTTGCATCTCCAAATAGAATTCTGATTGTAAAAATCATCGGGCGCATCGCCGTATTCTCTTATCCATTTCGGACGTGGGGTGGTGTCTTTCTGCTCGACAAGACCATATTCCTCAAGCCCCTGACCCAGCATGGCAGGGTCATAATCTTTATAAGCAATATCGGTAGGACCCCAGTCGGAAGCGGTGTAACAGGGAAAGTAGGGGTATTCCTCGTGGGTTGTTTCGTGGAAGCGGAGCTGAAGCTCGTAAGGGGTGTTCGATTCGTTAAGTATGGGCTCCCAGAAAAGAATACAGGGGTTGTTTCTCTGCCACCTGATAATATCTCTGACATTCTGTACCGCGCGTTCGGTGAAAATACCCGGTTCGCAGAACTGCCAACCCGGATTGCTGACAATAAGTGTCATACCAAGTCTGTTACAAGCAGAAACAAAAGATGTGCTGAATGGGTAATGGGAACGGATATTGTCCATACCCATACTCTTTATTTTCATAATATCGCGGACAAGCATACTGTCGGGCATAGCGTTGCAGATATAGGGCCAACTGTGATGATAGTTTCCTCCGTTGAATCTGCGGGGTTTTCCGTTGAAAATTACGCCGTTATCGAGCGTAAACTCAAAGGTGCGAATACCAACCTCGGTCTCTTTTACAAAAACCGTTTCATCATCCAAAATAAGCTCTGTTTTAAGAATGTAAAGGTTAGGCTCTTCGGGGCTCCATAAAAGGGGAGCTAACACTTCAACCTCTCCTTCAATATATGAAGACTCACCTGCAGCAAGAACCTTTTCGGATTTAAAATAATCAATAACGGGCGCCTTTTCGTTTAAAAGAGATGCCTTAAAAGTGAAGGCTTTTTCTGTGTCGAAATCGTTTCTGATGTGCGCTTTAAAGTTTACAAAAGCATCTTTTTTAAGCACATCGGTAAACCAGACGAAAATACCGCCTCCGGCCACCTCATCTTCAAGCAAAGGGTGTGTTATGTAAAGGGGACTGTGGAAGGTAAGGGTTGCGTTTCTGTAAAGACCTCCGTCGTAAGAAAAGTCTAACACAGCCTGAGGCTTTCCGGGAGGAACCTCGGCGTTATCGGAATTGTCAAGCCTTACTTCAACAAGGTTTTCTTCGCCATATAAAAGCTGTTTGCTAACCTCGGCAACAAGGGGGGTATATCCGCAAAAATGTTCTTTTACAAGAATTCCGTTAATAAAAAGCTGAGAGACGCCCATTGCGCCCTCAAATTCCAAAACCGCCTTTTGACCTTTCATTTCATCGGAAACAAAAAAGTTTTTTCTGTATATGCATTTGCCCTGAAAATTTCGGCAACCGCTTGAGTTTTCGGGGGTAAGCGCTACGGTATGGGGCAGACAGACCCCGACGGCTTTACCGTCATCCCAATTTTCTCCCAGGCAGAAGTTCCAATTGTTGTTGAAATTTAAAATTTTCATAACAAAGCCTCTCTATAGTTTTGATATAGTTTATATATATCATTACGAAATTATAAAGTCAAGAACTATTGATTTGTGTATTTTTATATGATATAATTTAAAAGAATATGAGGTCATATTGTAACTGGAAAACTTACTGAAATTAGTGAGCAATAACTATGGACAAATATTATAATGCAAAAAAACAGGAAATTATTTCGAAACTGAACAAAGACGATATCAACTACGTCTTTATTTCTGACATTCATTATATGGGCATTTCAACGGGTCAGGGCGCTGTTCTGCTTGAGCAGATGAAACAGGTTGTTAACCTTGCGAACGAGTGTGAAAATATAGACCTTTTAGTCCTTGGCGGAGACACCGTTCAGGGCTACTGGGACGACAAACATGACTGTTTCCTGGCGTACAGAGAAATTCTTGCAGAACTTAAAAATTGCAACAAACCCGTACTTATCTTAAACGGCAACCACGATGACAACGCCTATGCAGACTGGAACATAAATTATTCGCAAAAGATTATTTCCGACCTTGATTGGCATAAAGAAATTCTCATTCCGCACGCTACAAAGGAAAGAGTACACGATGAGTCCGACCCGAATTCGAAGTATTATTATTATGACTTAAAAAAGAATGGCAAAACTGTTCGTATCTTTTGTCTTGATGCAACCGACTATAAAACAGATTATGATGAAAACGGCGTAGTGGTAAAACTAAAACTTATGAATGGTTACGACGAAAGCTCACCCGAAGAACGTTACAAATACAAAACAGGAATTTCCTGGTGGGGATACAGTCCCGAACAACTCAGATGGTTTTCAAAGGCGTTAAACTCTGCAGAAATTGATGATGTTATAATCTTTTCTCATATGGGAATTGACAGACAGACAAATTATCGTGATATTCCTTTGGGCGACGAACTTCGCGCAATACTTCGCGCGTATAAAAGAAAAACCGAATATAAAAACGAAGAGCTCGGCATAGATGTTTCTTATAATAACGGCGGTAAGGTTTTAATCTACCATTACGGTCATATTCACAGGGAAGCAATGGTTTATTTCGAAGATATTGGATTTTGGCAGATAGCCTCTTCCACCGCCCGCGCTGACCAAGCCGACCCCTTTGCCGAAAGAGGTGCAGACACGGAAAACGAACCTTGTTTTGATATTGTGTCTGTAAAACAAGATAAAATTACAAAATACAACATTGGTGGCGGAACCGATTTTCATTTCTAAAACTCAAATAAACCGAAAGGACCGATAATATGGATTGGCAAAAAGAACTTTTTTCTAAGGATGAAAAACCGCTTGACAGACTTGTAGACGGTTATAGTCACACCTCTGTTTTCAGAACAATGGCCTTTATAGGCGATAGCTTGTCTTCGGGAGAGTTTGAGACAAGAAACGAGAAAGGTGAGCCCGGTTGGCACGATTTATATGAATATTCCTGGGGTCAATATATCGCAAGAAAGAACGGACTAAAAGCCTATAATTTTTCACAGGGCGGTATGACTGCAAAGGCTTACATTGATTCCTTTGCCGCAAATTCAGGCTTTTGGGATAAAGATAAAGCTTGTCAGGCCTACGTTATTGCAATGGGTGTTAACGATATTAATAATAAGGAAATACCCGTCGGTGATATGAACGATATTGATAATACAAACACCTATCTCGGCGCCTATGCCGAAATTGTAAGACGTTATAAACAAATCAGCCCCGACGCGAAATTTTTCTTCGTAACCCTTCCTCAGACTAACGAATTTGCGGATACGGATAAATACCTTGCCGCAAACGAAGTGATACGCGCTTTGGCGGAGCATTTTGAAAACGCTTATGTTATAGACCTTTATAAATACGCACCCATATATGACGATAAATTCACAGAAAAGTTCTTCCTTTACGGACATATGAATCCGCACGGTTACATCTTCACCGCCCGTATGATAGATTCATATATAGATTATATAGTCCGTCATAATGTAGAAGATTTCAAAACAGTCGGCTTTATCGGAACCGATATAAAATATAAGTTTTAGGGGAACAGTTTATGAGCAGAATTTCTGAAATTGATAAAAACTTTAAAATTAAAAGTTCAAGCGACAAAACCGACCTTAAGTTTTACAGTCCTCTTGAGGAGCCTTTCCAAATAAATGGGGTGTATTACGAAGACGGTAAATATCGCCGGCTTCCCGAAGAGGTTGCAAAGAGCGTCAGCTGGGGAGTTTTCTGTCTACACTCTAATACAGCGGGCGGCAGACTTCGTTTCAAAACAAACAGCGAATATATCGTTTTATATGCAAAAATGGGCGAACTTTGTAAAATGCCTCATTTTGCATACACAGGCTCTATCGGCTTTGATTTATATGAAAGAATAAACGGTAGAGAACAATATGTCGACACCTTCATACCTAAGGGTGACATTACAGATACCATAGATACCTTTATAAATGTAGGATATTCCGATAAGGAAAGGGAATTCGTTATAAACTTCCCCCTTTATAGCGAGGTAAAAGCGCTTTATATCGGGCTTAAAGATAGCGCAACCGTTTCTGCACCTACTCCGTATAAATATGGAAAGCCGATAGTGTATTACGGCTCTTCTATAACACAGGGCGCCTGCGCATCGCGCGCGGGTACTTCCTATCAGGGCTTTATATCCCGAAGATTTGATGCTGATTTTATAAATCTTGGTTTTTCGGGTAATGCAAAGGGCGAGGACGCTATGGCGGAATACATCAAAAACCTGGATATGTCGGTTTTTGTTTATGACTATGACCATAACGCGCCTGATGTCGAACACCTTAGAGCAACCCACGAGAAAATGTTTAAAACAGTCAGAAAGGCTAACCCCGACCTTCCGATAGTTATTATGTCGCGCCCTGTCTTTAGCCTGAACGATGAAGAAAATCAAAGACTTGAAATTATAAAAGAAACATATAATAATGCCGTAAATTCGGGAGATAATAACGTATATCTTTTAACAGGTAAAGAGCTTATGGCGCTTGCCGAAAACGAGGGCACGGTAGATAATTGCCACCCGACCGATTTCGGTTTTGCATCCATTGCCGCGGCGCTTGGCGACCTTCTTGAAAAAATATTATAAAACAAAAAGACCTTGTTAAAAAAACAAGGTCTTTTTTGTCGAAAAACGCCTTGACAGTAGGTTGTAAATATGATAAATTAATTTTAATGTAGTTATACTGCACAAAATAAAACTTTTTCGGAGGGAATTTGTATGAAACTTGTCTATGATGTAGATGCTAAAATCAAAGATATGGGCTTTTTAAACACCCTTGTTTTTGCACTTCAGCAGCTCCTCGCAATTATGGCGGCAACTATCGCCGTTCCTGCTATTATAGGTAACGGAATGTCTTCAACCGCCGCACTTTTCGGCGCAGGTGTCGGAACCTTGGTGTATTTGCTTTTCACTAAGTTCAGAAGTCCTGTTTTCCTCGGTTCATCCTTTGCCTTTATCGGCTCAATGTTTGCCGCTTTCGCAGGTGGCGCTTCAATGGCTGCCGGTTATTTGGGTCTTATTCTTGGCGCAGCTTTTGCAGGTCTTGTTTATGTGGTTCTTGCAATTTGTGTTAAATTTGCAGGTGTTGGCTGGATAAATAAGCTTATGCCCCCCGTTGTTATCGGACCCACAGTTGCAATTATCGGACTTTCTCTTGCGGGTAACGCTGTAGGCGATTTATCAAAGGGTAGCGTTCTTGTCGATAATGTTCCTACCGCTTCTCCTTATGTTGCTCTTATTTGTGGACTTGTAACCCTTTTTGTTACAATAATTTCTTCTGTTTACGGCAAAAAGATGATTAAGCTTATTCCCTTTATTATGGGTATTCTCGCAGGTTATGCTGTTGCAGCAGTATTTACACTTATTGGAACTGCAACCGATAACGCCGCTTTAATGGTTATCGATTTTGCAAAATTCGAAGCAATGAAATGGATTCCCGATTTCACATTCCTCACTGCTTTTGGCGGCATAAAGGATATTGACGCTGCGTTCATCGGAACTGTTGCAGTAGCTTATATCCCCGTTGCTTTCGTTGTTTTTGCAGAACATATTGCCGACCATAAGAACCTTTCTTCTATCATCGAAAAAGACCTTCTTACCGAGCCCGGTCTTCACAGAACGCTTCTCGGCGACGGTATCGGCTCTTTTGCAGGCTCTATCTTCGGCGGCTGCCCCAACACCACATATGGCGAATCTGTTGGTTGTGTTGCAATTTCGGGTAACGCTTCGGTTGCAACCATCTTTACAACCGCTATAATGGCAATTGTCATTTCCTTCTTCGGACCTTTTGCAACCTTCCTTTCAACAATTCCTTCCTGCGTAATGGGCGGTATTTGTATAGCTCTTTACGGATTTATCGCTGTATCTGGTCTTAAGATGATTCAGGCAATTGATTTGAATCAGAACAAGAATCTCTTTGTTGTATCTGTAATTCTTATTGCAGGTGTTGGCGGTCTTGCTGTTTCTTTCGGTAAGGTTACAATTACCTCTATCGCTTGCGCTCTTATTCTTGGTATCATTACCAATACAATAGTTGGCAAGGCAAAAGATTAAGGAGAAAAATATGGCCAAAGTAACTATTTTCGATCATCCTTTAATTCAACATAAAATTGGTATTCTTCGTTCAAAGGATACCGACCGTAAAGATTTCCGCGAGCTTGTAGACGAAATCACAATGTTTATGTGCTATGAAGCTCTTCGCGATTTGCCGCTTAAGGATGTAGAGGTTGAAACACCTCTTACAAAAACAACCTGTAAACAGCTCGACGGTGAAGATATTGCCGTTGTTCCCATACTTCGCGCAGGACTTGGAATGGTAAGCGGAATTCTCAATATGGTGCCCAACGCCGCAGTTGGTCACATCGGTCTTTACCGCGACGAAGAAACCTTAGAGCCCCACGAATATTATTGCAAGCTTCCTAAAAAAATTGATGAAAGACAGATTATTCTGCTCGACCCAATGCTTGCAACCGGCGGTTCTGCCGTTTCTGCAATTGATTTTATTAAACAACACGGCGGCAAAAAGATTAAATTTATGTGTATGATAGCCGCTCCCGAAGGAATGGAAGCCGTAACTAAGGCTCACCCCGACGTCGACATTTATTGCGCTCAGATGGATGAAAAGCTCAATGAACGCGGCTACATTATGCCGGGCCTCGGCGATGCAGGAGACCGACTTTTCGGAACACTTTAATCAAACTGAAAGAGAGATGGCAACATCTCTCTTTTTTATTGAATTAATCAATTTTTTATGATAAAATGTAAAAAAAATAAATGAAGGGGTAAAATTTATGGAATTTTCTGTAAATCATCCGATAATTTTCATAATTGTCGGCCTAATTGTTGCTTTCGTTTTAGCGCAGTCGGTCTTTTTTCTTGTCCGCGCATTAAAGAGAGCGAAAGAGCTTGGTATCGAAACCAAAACCGTTAAAAAGACGGTTTCTTCTTCGGCTATTTTCACTATTGCGCCCGCCGTTGCAATCCTTGTAGGTGTTGTGGTGCTTTCCAAGAGCCTTGGCGTTGCTCTTCCTTGGCTTCGTCTGTCTGTTATCGGCTCGCTTTCCTACGAGGTTATTGCGGCTCAGAACGCAATGGAGCCTTTAGGTCAAGATATGAGCGCGGCTGTAACCGATCCCTCGGTTTATGTAACTGTTCTTTGGGTTATGACCTTATCAATTGCCCTTGGCCTTATTCTTGTTCCCTTTATTACAAAAAAGGTGCAAACAGGGGTCAGCAAAATCGGTATGAAGGATAAAAAGTGGGGCGAAATATTTAGTAACGCTATGTTCCTCGGTATGATTTCGGCATTTTTAGGCTATGTTTTCTGTGATGTTACATATATCGCCGATGGCCATCTTCAAGGTCTTACCCCCGTTTGTGTAATGGTGGTTTCGGCAGCGGTTATGGCAATACTCGGCATTTGCTCTACAAAGTTCAAAATCAGATGGATGACCGACTACGCTTTGCCCATAAGTCTTCTTTGCGGTATGGCATCGGCAATTCTTTTCAGTAATGTTTTCGGCGGCTTTGCCGTTCCTACAGTATAAGGGGGTGCGAGTTATGAAAAAGAATATGTCTTATATGGACTCTGTTCACCACTACGGTAAAATCTGGGGTCTTACTCTCGGCGCTCTTATTATTGCAGTTCCGCTTGTGCTTTGTCTTGTATTCAGCGCCGTTCCTCAGTGGGACGCCCTTGTTAAAGGTCTTATTGCAACTCTGCCTATGTATTGGGCGGTTGGTTTTATTGAAATTTTCACCTATGTGCCAATGCTTGGCGCAGGCGGCACCTACCTTTCTTTTGTAACAGGTAATATTTCCAATTTGAAGCTTCCTTGCGCCGTTGATGCAATGGAAAGAGCTGGGGTTAAGGCAAACAGCGAAGAGGGAGAAGTGCTCTCTACTATTTCCATCGCTGTTTCCTCTATTGTTACAACAATAATTATTGTTTTAGGTGTGCTCTTTATTGTACCGCTTCAGCCAATTTTAGAAAATCCCGTTTTAGAGCCTGCCTTTGAAATGATATTACCCGCGCTTTTCGGCGGACTTGGCGTTGTTTTTATTTCCAAGAATGTAAAGCTTTCTATCGCGCCTATAGTTTTAATGCTTGTTCTATTCATTTTCGTACCCGCGCTCAACAAGGGAACGGTTGGAATTATGGTGCCCGTAGGCGTACTATTTACCCTCGGCGTTGCCCGTATTATGTATAAAAAAGGATGGCTTTAATAATGGAATATATATTATCCGCTTTAGCCGTTTTATTAATCGGCTTTATAGCCTTTTTAATAATCAGAGCCGCTTGTTTTAACCCGAAAAACGATGTCAAGGTTTTGGAAAACGAAGAGGTTTTCGATAAGGATATTGTAATTTCGCGTCTTGCCGAGCTTGTAAAATGTAAAACAATATCTTACGGAGATAAAAGCCTTGAAGACAATGCAGAGTTTGATAAACTCATAGCATTACTGCCCAAGCTTTACCCAAATGTTTTTAAGGTGTGTGAGTATAGCGAGCTTCCCGACCGTGCTTTGCTTTTTAGATGGAAGGGCAAAAATGACGGTGACCCTGCTGTGCTTATGGCGCACTACGACGTTGTCCCCGTAAATGAAGATATGTGGGAGAAACCGCCCTTTGAGGCAATACTCGAAGACGGTGTGCTTTGGGGAAGAGGAACTTTAGATACCAAGGTCACCTTTGGCGGAGTGCTTTCTGCCGCCGAGCATTTAATAGAGCAAGGCTTTACCCCCGAAAACGATATCTATTTCGCCTTTTCGGGCGGCGAAGAGGTCAACGGAAACGGCGCTTTAAATATTGTAAATTACTTTGAAGAAAAAGGGATTAACCCTTCTATGGTAGTAGATGAGGGCGGAGCCGTTGTAGAAAACGTATTCCCGGGTGTTAAGGCGCCTTGCGGACTTATCGGCATTGCCGAAAAGGAAGTCGGATCGTAGCCATGT
>JAZLEK010000047.1:0-9016 GCA_045615225.1 Acutalibacteraceae bacterium
AAATTACCCGCGCCGCAGGTAAAAAGGTTCTTGCCGCTGTATTTGAAAATGACGTAGATGTTGACAAATACTGTGATGAACAGGGCTTCAACGCTAAGGTTGATGAGGGCGCTGTACTTGCCGCAGTTAAGGCCGCTATGGATGCTAATGCCGCCGCAGTTGCTGACTTTAAGGGCGGTAAGGAAAAGGCATTTGGCGCAATTTTTGGCGCTTGTATGAAGGAACTTAAGGGTAACGGCGACCCTGCTCTTATCCGTGAACTTTTAACTAAGGAACTTAGTAAATAATGACCGAAAAGCTTTATTTAAATGATTCCTATATAAAGGAATTCACAGCCGTGGTGCTTTCCTGCACAGAAAACGGCGAAAAATATGATGTTATACTCGACAAGACTGCCTTCTTTCCCGAAGGCGGCGGTCAATCTTCCGATAAGGGTACACTCGGCGGAATAGAGGTGCTTGACGTACAGGAAAAAGGGGAGGATGTAGTCCACACCCTTTCTGCGCCTATCAGCGGAGAGGTAAAGGGTCAAATTGACTGGACTCTTCGCTTTTCCAGAATGCAGAATCACTGTGCCGAACATATTTTATCGGGCGTTATCCATAAAATGTTTGGCTACAATAATGTCGGCTTTCATATGAACGATTCGCTTATTACCTTCGATGTCGACGGTCCGCTTTCTGCCGAAGATATCGAAAAGGTAGAGCTTGAAGCAAACAAAGCGGTGTTTGCAAATGCTGTAATATTGGTTTCTTACCCGACTGCCGAAGAATTTGACTCTATCGACTGCCGCAGTAAAATAGAACTTACCGACGGAGTACGACTCATAACGGTTGAAGGCTTTGACACCTGCGCTTGTTGTGCTCCTCATCCAAGCAGAGCAGGGGAAATAGGACTTATAAAAATAGTTAATTTCTCTGCCTTTAAGGGTGGCACACGAATAGAAATGGTTGCAGGAACACTTGCTCTCAAGGACTATTCTTATCTTCATAATGCTTCAAAGACCATTATGAAGCAGCTCTCGGCAAAAAGAGAAGAGGTTGCCGAAGCTGTAGCTAAACTCGGCGGTGATTTGGCTGTCGCAAAGGCGGAAATTAAAGCCTTAAATGAAAAACTTGCCGAAGCGGCCCTTAAAACCGAAATGGTAGGAAATACTCTTGTCGGTTTCACGGGAGATGCCGATTTTAATGCGCTTAGGGGTATTGCAAACGGCAGAATAGACGATGCGGAATATATCGCGCTCTTTGCTGAAACAACTGATGGGTTTAACTATCTTATAGCCTCTAAGTCGGGAGACACAAGAAATTTTGCTAAAGCGCTTAACGAGAACTTCTCAGGAAAAGGCGGCGGTAAACCCGATTGCGTTCAAGGAAAAATCGCAAAAACAGAAAAACAAAACCTGATAGATGTATTAAAATAAAGTTGACAAACTACCCTTTTTTGCATATAATACTAATGATATTAGGGAGTAGTTGGCGTGAGTTTTCACGTTGCATCAGTCGTCATCACAGTCTTTTGACTCGGCTATGTATTAAATGACAAGACTATTATCGTGTACTTTGCACGGCAATAGTCTTTTTCTTTTGCCGAAAAAACGGAGGCTTTTATGATTAAACAACTTATTTCCTTAGAGCCTACAGTAATGCCGTGGGTATTACTTATAATAGGCTTTGCCGCTCTTGTAAAAGGTGCCGACTTCTTTGTTGACGGTGCCGCATCCTTCGCCAGAAAGCTTGGTATTTCTGCCGCTATAGTGGGGCTTACCATTGTTGCTATGGGCACTTCGGCGCCCGAAGCGGCGGTTAGTATCACAGCAGGCGTGCAGGCAAAATTTTTCGGAGTTGAGGGCGCCGCAGATATGGCCGTAGGCAATATTTTGGGCTCCAACCTTTTCAATCTTCTCTTCATACTCGGTATTTGTATGATGATAAAGCCCATTCCCACTTCCACCTGCTCTCTGAAAAGGGATTTCCCTTGGGCTATCGGTTCAACACTTCTTTTTATTCCTATGATAATGGACGGAAGGCTTAAGCTTATTGAGGGGCTCATTCTTGTAACCCTTTTTGTAGCCTATATAGGTTGGATGGTTTATCAGAGCGTTAAAAACCGACAGGTGGCAGAGGATGAAACAAAGCTTATGCCCCTTTGGAGGAGTCTTGTTCTTCTCGGCGTTGGTCTTGGTATGATAATTTTAGGCGGTCAGTTTGTTGTAAACAGCGCAACCGCTATTGCAACCGAGTTTGGAATGGATGAAACTCTTATAGGCCTTACCATTTGTGCTATCGGCACATCACTTCCCGAGCTTGTTACCTCTGTAGTAGCATCTAAAAAGGGTGAAAGCGAGCTTGCGGTCGGTAATGTAATCGGCTCAAATATTTTCAATCTGCTTTTCATTCTCGGCACAACGGTTACTATAAGTCCTATAGCAGTTAATGCCGATATGATGATAGATACAATTATCCTTCTTGTTGTAACTGCCCTTGTAATGCTTTTCTCATATACAAAAATGGAGTGTAACAGAAAAGAGGGAATAATAATATTCTTAGTATATCTTGGCTATACCGCTTATATAATTATGAGAGCTTACGGTATAGTCTGAAAATAAAGGAGTTTCAATATGATAGAAAATTTTATGGCGCTTAGCCCCGTACTGCCCTATGTGGTACTTGTAGTCAGTTTTTTTGCTCTTATCAAGGGTGCCGATATTTTTGTAGAAGGCGCATCCTCGCTTGCTAAAAAGCTTGGAGTTCCCTCAATCATCATCGGTCTTACAGTTGTTGCTATGGGTACCTCAGCACCCGAGGCGGCAGTTAGTATTTCTGCTGCTACAACAGGAAACAACGGTATTGCTCTCGGCAATGTAATCGGCTCAAATCTATTTAATCTGCTTGTTGTGCTTGGTGTTTGCATGGTAATTACAAAGCTCCCCACACAAAGGGAAACCCTGACAAGAGACTTCCCGTGGAACATTATTGCAACCGCCGCTGTAATTCTCTTTATTGTACTCTTTGGCGATGCTCAGATTACACGACTTGAAGGCGTCGCGCTTCTCGTTCTCTTCGTTTCTTATATGGCATACATTATCTATAAGACTCTTAAAAACAGAGAGACATCAGATGAAGAAATTGAAGAAATTTCTTTGGTAAAGAGCCTTATTTTCCTCGTTGGCGGTCTTGCGCTTGTTGTTGTCGGCGGGGATTTAGTTGTAGATTCCGCTACCGCTATTGCAAAATCCTGGGGTGCATCAGATAAGCTCGTAGGGCTTACAATCGTTGCTATGGGAACCTCTCTTCCCGAGCTCGTTACCTCTATTGTTGCCGCCAAGAAGGGCGAAAGCGAAATGGCTATCGGTAATGTTATCGGTTCCAACCTCTTTAACCTTCTCTTCATCCTCGGCATGACCTCGGCTATTATGCCTGTTGCAGCAACACTCCTTGTTGACAGCATCTTCCTTTTAGCTGTTACCGTTATGATGTTCGTTTTTGCAGCAACGGGAAGCAGACTCCAAAGGGCAGAGGGTGCGGTTGCGCTTCTTTGCTACGGCGGATATCTTGCATATACTATCATCAGAGAATTTGCATTTATCTAAAAAGTTAAAAATTCCCACTTGACAAAGGTGGGAATTTAGTTTATACTATATTTAACAATTAAGTTAAATGTTAAATAAGGAGGAACAATATGGGACTTCAAAATACTCTTAAAGCCCTTGCTGACCCAATTCGCAGAGAAATTCTTAATATGCTAAAAGGCGGAAGAATGGCAGCAGGCGAGATATGTGAAAATTTTGATGTAACCGGAGCCTCTATTTCCAGACATCTGTCTGTACTAAAGGATGCCGATTTGGTACGGGATACAAGGGAAGGACAGTTTATTTATTATGAACTTAATGCCTCGGTGCTCGAAGAAACTTTGCTTTGGCTTAAAGGCCTGAAAGGAGAAAACACCAATGATTAAAGAAAATAAGTTTAAAACTCTTGTTTCGTCTATCGTAATACTTTTGCCTATTTTATTTGGACTTATTGTGTGGGAAAAACTGCCCGAAAAGGTTGCAACCCACTGGGGACCCGACGGCAATCCCGACCAATATTCTTCCAAGCTGTTTGCCGTTGTCTGCTTGCCGCTTATTGTTTTTGCAATTCATTGGCTATGCTTACTGTTTAGCAAGCTCGACCCCAGAAATAAAGAGCAACATAAAAAGATTTTAGGTCTTGTATTCTGGATTTGCCCTGCGGTATCTTTGCTTTGCTCTGCCTTTACCTATTTCAGTGCCTTTGATATAGAGTTTAATATCGGCGGTATTTGTATAGCGTTTTTGGGAATTCTCTTTATAATAATTGGCAACTATATGCCCAAGACAAAACAGAACTACACAATAGGTCTCAAAATTCCGTGGACACTTGATGATGAAGGAAACTGGAACGCCACCCACCGCTTTGCAGGAAGAGTTTGGGTTATCGGCGGAATTTTGATGTTGCCCCTGTCATTTTTACCTTTAAAGCTTTTACCCTTAGTTCTGATTTTAGTTTTACCCCTTGTCATAGTTCCTATGGTTTACTCCTATCGTTACTATAAAAAGAATAGCAAATAAAAAGTGCTGAACGTTTAAACGCCCACACCAGATAGGGATGTATTTCCTTAAAAAGTGAAAATTTTGCGTCATAATGTGTTAAAAGCCCCCGATACGCGTCAGCGTTATCGGGGGCCTTTGCCTGTTCTGCCACTAAAATTTTTCTTTTTAAGGTGCTTCGCAGTTTCGTAAAATGCTGTGATTTTCGGTATTGAAGCCAAAAACCGCAGGAAGGCTGGCGCCTTTTAAGGGTTTTGGCAAAAATACAGGAAATTACTATTGAGAAACAAATACTGCCCTGTCTGGTGTGGGCGAAAGGCGTTCAGCACTTTCTTTTATTCTGAAACCCTGTATCTGTTTTTCTTGTTGTCCGACATTCTGAAGTCAATAGACTTATCGGGAGGGCAGGTGTCCCAAGCCTCGTCGATAAGCTCCTCTAAGTCGGCGCGGTCCCGAATTTCAATACCGCGTTCCTTTGCCATTTTAAGGGCGCAAAACTCAAACCAGATGTCTGTTAAAGAAACCTCGCCTTCTCGGATGTCATAATGCTCTTCAGAGAAGAATTTTTCGAGATAATCGGTGTGGCCAAGTCGAATAGCCGCTCTTGCCGCCGATATTTTAATTCGGTCTACCTCTTTTAAGGCTTCGGGAAGGGAGGAGAAAAGCTTCCACAGCTTATCAAATTTCTTTCTTCGCACCAAGAATATTAAATATTCACTTATAAGTGCAAAATCATCTAAAGCGCCTTCAATACCGAGCGCCTTATCGTAATACTCTTCGGCAGTCTCATAATTTTCTGCAACATTTTCAAGAAATGCTAAGTTGCGATAGGAAATAATATTTGGACAAAGTTTCAATGATTCTTTCCAAATTTCTCGGGCAGTGTCTGCCTTTTTTATGTCATCTTCTACCTTTATAATATCACGCGCAAGACCTGTCGTATCAAAGCTTTCGTAGGTCATTGAGCCAAGATGAGCAAGAGCCGTCCAGTTATAGCCTTTATCATTTTCAAGGGATGCTTCAAGATGTTTTCTCCACTTTTCACTAACCATATACGAAAGGGGAAGTTCGCCGTTTTTAAGTTCGGGTAAATAACCCTCTTTCAGCAGCGTAACCCAAGGCAGTTCTTCGGCGCCAATTGTGTCTTTACCAAAATGCATTGATGCAGGAGGAACAGCATCGCCGTCCTTTTCCATTCGCATAATTTCCAACGCTCCAAAACCCGAACCCTTGTGTACAAGATTTTCTTCAGCTACGCTCATATTAGCCAAAACAGAATACTTTTTATCAAGAGATTCAATATCCGCTTTAGTTAAAACCGTATTTATATGGTTGTCGAAATATTCAACCGCTTTGTTGTAATCGGGGTCCCTAAGACTGTTTTTGTCAAGCATTACTCCGCCAAAGCACTGTGTCCATTCAATTTCACTATTGGCAGGGAAGAGCAATTCGTGCATCTGGCTTGGCGCAATACCGGCCTGTATTTCGGCATAATAGCCTGTGCCTTCGCCGTCAGACAAAAATTCCTGCCAACGGTAACCGCCCTTGTGTGCTCCCCAGCAAAACAACTTTTTATAGTAAAGAGGTGCGGTTGAACGCTCGTAAAAAACAAGTCCGTCCCCGTAGGCAGACGCCTCCCATGTAGACTCACCGTCATTATCCTTTTGAATAAAATAGTCAAAGGCATTAAGCGCGTTTGAGGGATAGGTTGCATCAATGCCGGGCATTTGTCTTATTTCGGGTAGTGTGTCGTAACAACAGTTTCCCCCCGCATAAGAAATTACTTTTTTATTAGAGGCAAGAATCCTTGTCTTAAAATCATCAGTAACGGCAATATTTGTCCACCAGTAGGTAGTTGTCGCCTTGTCAAAGGGGTTAAAGAGTTTAACGTGGCAAATAAGATGAGGAGAGCCGTCGGGCAGATGCAAATCGACCTGCCAAAAACCGTTTTTAATTCGTTCGAATTCATAAAATCTTATAAATTCGTTGCCTTCACCATCTTTTAAAATAGCTGTAAATACGTTATCACAGGTTGTAACGGCGTGACCAATGGTACCAAAATTCCATTCAATTCCGCCCGAAAGCCAGGCGTTACGTATGGCAAGGTTTCCAGGCTGAATAACAGGGTTTACAAAGAGTAACTCGCGCCCTAATTTTTTATCGAAAATAGAGTGAATTCTGCCGCCAAGTTCGGGGAATAGAGTAACCTTTAAAAACTCGTTTTCAAGGGTTAATGTTTTAAGGGAAAGTTTTTTTCTGTCGCGGTTGTAACGGTCCTGCATAAGATAGGGGAGAACGGGACGGACGTTGCCCAGACCTACTTTTAAATGCTCGGGGAAAGCCTCTTCACATTTATCAATATTTGCGCCGCGTCGCCTGAAATTAGGCAGGGGATTAACACCGCCTATTTCCGCGCCCAAAATTTCGTAAAAACCACACTTAATTTTCATAACAAAAACCTCTTATAAATATTAGAGTATTGATTTCAAGGTCATTATACGAAAGCAACTTTTAAAAGTCAATATTTAAAATAAATATATGTTCATAGATTTTTAACAAATATATGGTATACTAAATTTATTAATCAGAGAGGGTGTTGTTATGAGAAAACTGACAGCATTAGTATTAATATTTGCGCTTGTATTTGCGCTTGTTGCTTGTAGTTCGGCTAAAGGTAATAATGGAACTAAAGATATAGTAAAAATTGAAGTTAGCGATAGTAAAATTACGGTTGACGGAAAAAATGTAAGCACCAAAAATACTGATACGGTTTATGCTTCAAATGATATTGTTTATTACGAAGACGGGAAAGATTTTACCTACGGCGAAGGCACATCAAAAGATGCCCACACGGCCGAAGAGGCTGCCGCGCACACGGTAGTAAATATTACAAAGCCGGGTAAATACAGCCTTAGCGGAACTCTTTCTAAGGGACAAGTTGCAGTTGACCTTGGGAAAGACGCAAAAGATGATGAAAACGCCGTTGTCACGCTTATATTGAATGGCGCCGACATAACTTGTACGGTTGCCCCTGCTATTATTTTCTATAATGTTTTTGAATGCGGTAATACCGATACCGAAAATGCATCTAAGGAGGTTAATACGGCATCGGCAGGCGCTAATATCATAATTTCCGACGGTACAACAAATAATATAAGCGGCTCTTATGTGGCGCGAATATATAAACCCGATTCGGTCGAACTAAACGAAGAAAAAACCAAGGTTGAAGATGCAAAAAAACTTCATAAATATGACGGCGCCTTTTATTCTAAAATGTCAATGAATATCGGCGGCGGCTCAGAAAATACGGGGGTACTTAATATTAACGCCGAAAACGAAGGATTAGATACCGAACTGCATCTAACAATAAATGGCGGAATTATCAATATAAAATCGGGTAACGACGGAATAAACACAAATGAAGATAAAGTGTCTGTCACAGCAATAAACGGCGGAGAAGTAAATATTCAGGTTACAGGCGAAACGGGCGAGGGAGACGGAATTGATTCGAACGGCTGGCTCGTAATAAACGGCGGAAAGGTTACGGCTCAGGCTTGCTCTAAAAGTGCCGATTCGGGAATAGATTCCGATATGGGTATTCATATAAACGGCGGTACGGTAATTGCTACGGGAAGCATGCTCGACAGAATTGAAAACAGCGGACAAAACCACGCCGTATTTAACTTTGCCGGTAAGCAAAGCGGAAAAGAAACAATCAGTTTCAGGGACAAAGATAACAAAACAGTTTTCGAATTTACCCCCCAAAACGCATATTCTATACTGATTTACAGTTCGACTGAACTTAAAGAAGGTGAATATACTCTTTACAGTGGCGAAAAGCAACTGGCAAGCGGCGGTGGCTTTGGCGGAGGCGGTATGAGACCGGATGGAATGACTCGACCCGAACGCCCCGAAGGTGAAGAAAATAATTTTGAACGTCCTAACGGAAACAAACGACCCGAAGAAATGCCGGAATTTGAGGACCGTGAACCGCCTGAATTTCAAGGTCAACATCAAGGCGGAGAAAGACCGCAGACTCCTGCTTTTAACAATGCTTCAAATACAGAAAAAACCGAAATATTCAAAATTCAAAAAGGCGCAAATATTTTCAGCGGAATTTCTTATTTAAATTAAAAATAGACTTGGAAGTTTTCTTCCAAGTCTATTTTTTTAGTTTTAAGCTTTTCACATAACAAACGGTATATGTCAGCAAAAGCGCTACTGTAATATACCGAATTAAATCCATCTGCATATACATAAGAGGGCTGATAGAAATTCCTTCGGTAATAATGGTTTTAGTTAGTCGAAACAGTAACTTTTCTTACCGTTTCGACACCAAATCTTTGATTTGGATACAAATTTTCTTTGAAAATTTGACTAACCCATTAAAATGATTGTCGTGCAGAATTAAATTTTTTTGTAATTTAATTCTGCTTAGCCGATAAAATC
>JAZLEK010000048.1:0-2221 GCA_045615225.1 Acutalibacteraceae bacterium
ATCACCTTAGACTGAATGCGACCCGACTGCATTTCTTTGTGAAAAGAAATGGAAAGTTGTTGAAGCTTTCGAATCATTGCTCCGCGAAGTCCTGCTTCGACGTTTCGTCTGGCTAAACTGAAATATTTTATATGAAGCATATGAAAAGGAATATTAAGAATAAGAACTACGGCAGCTATGATGGCGTTAACCACAATAAGATGCGAGGCATTATCGGGCTGTGCAACTGCAATGTTTATGAGGTTCGCCGTAATAATCGGAATTATCCAGGTGGGAGAAACCTTTATCAAGAAGAAAACAGCAGAAAGCAAAAGTCGCCATTTATGCGTTCTGTACAGATTCATAAGTATGCGAAAAGCTCCGCCTCTTTTATCTGTATATGTATTTATAAAATCTTTTTCTTCTCTTGCAATTTCGGCTTCACTGAACTGTGAATGTTTTTCATGTTTTAACATAAAAATCACCTCAAAAACAAACACTGAAATTTTCACTTTCATTATATTCTTTTAATCCTAAAAATCAAGACATTTATTTTTAAATTTTATAAGTTTTTTAATTGACTTTTTTAATTGTGTTAAGTAGAATAAAATGGTTATATTGTTTCGTAAAAAAATATGAATTGACTTTATAGTTAAGTGTGTATATAATATATGGTAGAAATCTACTATATTGTGGTATGATACAGTTTTTAAGTCTCGGGCATACTAATTGTGCTAACGAAAAAGCACTAAAAAAATGTAAAAGGTTGTGCCGATTTGGATAAATTTGTCGTAAACGGAGGAAACAGGCTCTGCGGACGCATCTGCGTCAGCGGTGCAAAGAATGCTGCGGTTGCCATACTGCCGGCTGTTCTTCTTGCCGAATCCCCCTGTATAATTGAAAATGTTCCCGACATTTCCGACGTTCACGGAATACTCCGCGCAATGTCGGCTTTGGGCGCTGATATAAAACCGCTTTCCCGCAATAGCTTTGAAATCGACCCAAGAGGCGCACGTTCCTATGTGGTTAACAAGGAAATGGCTCAGGGTATGAGAGCTTCAAGTTATTTTCTCGGGGCTCTTCTTGGCAGAAATAAAAAAGCCAAGGTTGCGCCTCCGGGAGGTTGCGCTATCGGTCTTCGACCCATCGACCAACATATCAAGGGCTTTGAAGCTCTTGGCGCAAAGGTTAGTATAGAGTCGGGTATGGTTGTTGCCCGTGCGGACAAGCTTTCGGGCGGCTCGGTCTATCTTGATATGGTGTCGGTCGGCGCCACGGTTAATATTATGATTGCCGCTGTCAAGGCAAAGGGAATGACAATCATTGAACACGCCGCCAGAGAACCTCATATTGTTGACCTTGCAAACTTCCTCAACTCAATGGGCGCCGATATAATGGGCGCAGGTACCTCTGTCATTAAAATCCGCGGTGTCGAACATCTTTACGGCACCTCTTACAGCATAATTCCCGACCAAATAGAAGCAGGCACATATATGGTTGCCGCCGCTGCAACCCGCGGTGATGTTATAATCAGCAACGTTATCCCCAAGCACCTTGAATCAATTATTGCAAAGCTTAAAGAGGTTGGCGCAACGGTTGAAGAGGGCGACGAATTTGTTCGCGTTTCTATGAAAGGTCGTCCCGGCAAATGCAACCTTAAAACAATGCCGCATCCCGGATTCCCGACCGATATGCAACCCCAATTTGCAACCTTACTTGCGCTTGCCGACGGAACATCCATTGTTACCGAAAGCGTTTGGGAAAACCGCTTCCGCTATGTTGAACAACTCACCTTCATGGGCGCCGATATTCAGGTGGACGGAAAATCTGCCATCATTACGGGCACAAAGAAGCTTAAAGCCGCACAGGTGCGCGCCGATGACCTCAGAGCAGGTGCCGCAATGATAATTGCGGGTCTAATCGCAGAAGGCCAAACCGAGATTTCAAGCATCGAATATATCGACCGCGGCTATGAAATGGTGGTTGAAAAGCTGACTTCGGTTGGCGCAGATATTAAAAGGGTGACGGATGAAAAATTCGGCTATTCCTTAAAGGCAAATTAAACCAAAACGGGAGGAGTCAGCTCCTCCCTATATTTATATAAGGAGGTGTAAGAATGGCTAAGTTTTTTCCAATGTTTTCGGGAAGCGAGGGTAACGCTACATATATCGGAGGAGTAGACGGCGGTGTGCTTGTTGACGTCGGTGTATCCTATAAAAGAATAAAGGCTTCTCTTATAAGC
>JAZLEK010000049.1:0-8025 GCA_045615225.1 Acutalibacteraceae bacterium
CCCCATAACAAGACCTATGCCTGAGCTATCCATAAAGGTTACATCACCAAAATCGAGTATGAGAAGTGACGGCATATTGAACTGTATTGCCTTGTCTATTTCTTCCCTTATTCCCTTTGCAAAATGGTGGTCTATTTCACCATTCAGATATACGGTGAGCACCTCACCTGTACTACTTATTCGCATGTTCACACCTCCAAAAAATAAAAAAACAAGCCTCTATAAAAGTATAAAGGCTTGTACATATAAATTATGTCGAAACGACCCGTCAAAATTAGGGTTTATATTTAGAAATTAGGCTATCTCTGAGAGCGCCAGCAAGATAGAGCGAGCCAAAGACAAATACGGGGTATTTGTTTTTGGATTTTTCATAAATAAGATTAATTGCGGATATATAATCGGGCGCGGATGTAACATCACCGCAATATTTGTTTGCTATTTCGGCAAGTTCCTCTGCCGTAGCTGAGCGCGGATTTTCTTTAACCTCCACGGTCACAACGCTTTTGCAGAATTTTAGCACCTGCTTTAAAAAGCCGTCACAGTTTTTATCCTTCATCATACCTACAACCGCATAAATTTCGCCGTTATAATTTTTCATAAAAGAGGACAGAGCATCTGCGCCATTGGGATTGTGAGCTCCGTCAAGGAAAACTATAGGCTCTTCACTTATAAGTTCAAGACGTGCAGGAATTGTTGCTTTCTCGATTCCTAAGGCTATATCAGTTTCATTAACCTCAATACCTGCCGATTTTACAGCTTCGATAACCGTTAAAGCATTATACACTTGATGCTCACCGATAAGACGGGTTTTGTATTCCATATTATTATATATGAAACTGTTACCTTTTATATCTGAGGAAATTATATGCAATTTATCGATATTGGGAATTACTGTGTTTTTATTGTGAGATACAATTATATTTAAAGCTTCTTTTTCCTGTAGCGGATATGAAACAACGGGCGAACCCGATTTGATTATTCCGCACTTTTCGCTTGTTATTTGTGTTATTGTATCTCCGAGAACGGCCGTGTGGTCGTAATCTATTTTCATAATTACACAGCAGAGCGGACTTTTTATTATATTTGTGGCATCAAAACGTCCGCCAAGCCCAACCTCTAAAACAACAAGGTCGCAGTTTTGTTCGCAAAACCAAAGAAAAGCGAGAGCTGTGATAAACTCAAATTCGGTAACAACCACACCTGTATCTTTAACTTTTTCGGTGAGGCGAGCAAGGTCCTCTTTCGGAATATATTCCCCGTTTATTTGCATTCTTTCTCTGAAATCTACAATATAAGGCGAAGTGTAAAGACCTGTTTTATATCCTGCGCTTTTATAGACCTCAGAAAGCATGGTACAGGTAGAACCCTTACCGTTTGTTCCTGCAACATGGATAAATTTAAGTTTATCTTGTGGATTTCCAAGCTTATTTAACAGTTTTGTTATTCTTTCGAGTCCCGGCTGTGAGCCGAAAACAAGAAGTGAATGTATATAGCTTAACGCTTCATTATAATTCATAATGTTCACCAAAATGTAAGTTGACGAGAATCAAACCATTTATGGTTTCGCTCGGCGTTTTTAATCATTGGATTTTGCGTTCTTTTTTGCAAGGCGTCAGCCTTGCGGCAAAATCGCGCTTCATCCACTAATAAATCCGCCAGCAGAAACTCTTCGACCTATCAAAACTAAAATTTTCGTGTTAGAGGAAGCTGACAAAACGCAGAAATACTTTCGTATTTTAAGTTTTGAGGCAAACTATTACCGAAAATTTTGTTTTGTAGACATAAAGGGTTTGGTTCTCGCCAACTTAAACCGTATGCCAAAAGGACATACGGTTTAATTTATTAAATTTGCGCCTTAATTTTAGATATACTTTCTTCAAGAAGAGAAATCTTATCTAATGTCTTAGCCAAAAGCTCACGTTGTTGGTTAACAACCGCTTCGGGCGCTTTTGCAACAAAGCCGGGGTTGTTAAGCTTACCTTCATAGAAAGCTTTATCCTTATTTGCTGCTTCAAGTTCCTTATTTAAACGGGCAAGTTCAGCAGTAAAATCAACAAGCTCATTTAAAGGAATATAAATCTTGGCACTGTCGGTTATAACCATAACTGCATCGGGCATATCAAAATTATCTGCAACTTCAACAGAACTTCCCGAAGCCAAGCGGTTTATAAATGCGGCGCCGTCTTCGAAAATTTCCTTTGATTCTGATGCAATACAAATCTTCGCTTTCTTAGAAGGCGGAACATTCATTTCGCTTCTGCGGTTACGAATAGCGCGAATAACGGCAATTACCTTTTCGAAGTTTTCAGCATCGGCACCAAAATTAAGCTCTTCGGTGTATTCAGGCCACTTAGAAATCATAATTGATTCACCGCTATGTGGTAATGACTGCCAAATTTCTTCGGTTATGAAAGGCATAAAGGGATGAAGAAGCTTTAGTACACCGGTAAACACATAAACAAGTACGCTTCTTGCTGTATTTGCCGCAGTTTCATCTTCACCGCCAAGACGTGATTTACAAAGTTCAATATACCAGTCGCAGAAGACGTCCCAAATGAAATCATATAGTTTTGCAACTGCCAGGCCGAGCTCATATTTATCGAGGTTTTCGGTAACATCACGGACAAGCTGATTATATTTAGTAAGAATCCACTTATCTTCAAGCGCTATATCTTTAGGAAGTTCCATTTCCTCATCTGATTTTAAGTTCATTAAGAGGAAACGCGCCGCATTCCAAATTTTATTGGCAAAGTTGCGACTTGCTTCTACCCTTTCTGGAGAATAGCGCATATCGTTACCAGGTGTATTGCCTGTAGCAAGGGTGAAACGAAGTGCGTCTGCACCGTACTTTTCAATTTCAACAAGCGGGTCAATTCCGTTGCCGAGAGATTTGGACATTTTAAGACCGTTAGCATCGCGTACAATACCATGGAATAAAACCGTATTGAACGGAACGCTGTCGGTATATTCAAGTCCCGAGAAAATCATACGGGCAACCCAGAAAAAGATAATGTCGTAGCCCGTAACGAGCGTATTTGTAGGATAGAAATACTTGAGGTCAATTTTTTCTTCGGGCCAACCGAGTGTAGAGAAGGGCCAAAGCGCAGACGAGAACCAGGTGTCAAGTGTATCTTCGTCCTGAACAATGTTTTCACTGCCACACTTAGAACACTTGTCGGGGTCGGTGCGTGAAACGATAATTTCTCCGCAATCCTTACAATACCAAGCAGGAATTCTATGACCCCACCAAAGCTGACGTGATATACACCAGTCTTTGATATTTTCCATCCAGTTGAAATAAATCTTTTCAAGACGGCTTGGTATAAACTTGATATCGCCATCTTTAACTGCTTTTACTGCCGGCTCCGCCAAGGGTGCCATTTTAACGAACCATTGTTTAGAAACGCGTGGTTCAACAACACTGTTACAACGGTAGCAAGAACCAACGTTATGCTTCAAGGGCTCTACCTTTACAAGGAAACCTTCTGCTTCAAGGTCGGCAACCATTGCCTTTCTGGCTTCATAGCGGTCCATGCCCTGATATTTGCCGCCAAGCTCATTAATCTTAGCATCGTCGGTCATAACATTGATAACGGGAAGATTATGACGAAGACCAACTTCAAAGTCATTCGGGTCGTGAGCTGGTGTGATTTTAACAACACCTGTACCGAAATCCATTTCAACATAAGAATCAGCAACGATGGGGATTTCTCTGCCGACCAAGGGAAGAATAACGGTTTTGCCTACGAGGTGCTTATATCTTTCGTCATCGGGATGAACTGCAACGGCGGTATCGCCAAGCAAGGTTTCGGGACGGGTTGTTGCAAGTTGTAAATATTCATCGCTGTCTTTAACAGGATAACGAAGATGCCAGAAATTGCCTTCGCTTTCATTATATACAACCTCTGCATCTGAAATAGAGGTAAGACAGTTAGGACACCAGTTGATTATTCTTTCTCCGCGATAGATGAGTTCTTTTTGATAAAGGCGAACAAAAACTTCGCGAACGGCATTTGAACAGCCTTCGTCGAGCGTGAAGCGTTCTCTTTCCCAGTCGCAAGAAGCGCCGAGTTTTTTAAGCTGACTGATAATTCTTCCGCCGTACTGTTCTTTCCACGCCCAAGCGCGCTCTAAAAACTTTTCTCTTCCAAGGTCTTCTTTTGTGAGGCCTTCAGCCTTCATTGCTTCAACGATTTTTGCTTCGGTAGCAATTGAAGCGTGGTCAGTACCAGGAAGCCAAAGGGCGCTATAACCCTGCATTCTCTTGTAGCGGATAAGTATATCCTGAAGAGTATCATCAAGGGCATGACCCATATGGAGCTGTCCTGTGATGTTTGGTGGCGGTATTACTATTGTATAAGGTTCTTTATTGGCGTCTACCTCGGCGTGAAAATAATTTCCGTCGAGCCAGAATTTATAAATTCTGTCTTCAACTTCGCCGGGGTCATAGGTTTTTGCTAATTCTTCAGCCAAAACAATCCCTCCATTAATGAAATAAAACTAACAGACTATATGATATATCAAAATGATATGTTTGTCAAATAATTCCTTGTCATAAAATTAATATAAAAGGATATATTATTACTGTCGACAAATGAAAAAAAGCGTTTGCATTAAGTCGACAGCCGCTTAGATTCGCTTGAATTTAAGCGGCTTGAATTTTTTAGAAAGTCATTTGCTCGATATCTTCATCTTTTTTGACATTACCTGCCGCGGGTAGATTTCTCGGTCTGTAGCGGTGGGGTTTATCGAGAGTTCCCTCTACATATTTTTCGGCAGAAAAGATTCTTTGACCGCGTTTTTGGGTCATTACGGCAATACCACCGTTATCTTTTGCCGCTTTTTCGGAAAGAGCCGTTGTGTTAATAAGCATCATTCTGCCATTTGTTGAAGTGAGCAGTATATCACATTCCTGTTCACAGTACAGCACTGTATGAAGAGTGAATTTGCTACAGTAAGCATTGATTAGCTTTTTACGATTGGTTTTTGTAGCATAGGAAGACATTGGCACTCTGGCTATTCTGCCGTTATCGAACACAAAGACCATGAAACCTGTGTACTTTTGCACAGTTGCCATATAGATAGCGTTTTCTGACTCGTCAAAATCTAACTTTGAGGGAATGAAATCGCCAAGTACACTTGCTTTACCATCGGCAAAATCAGTTGCCTTTGATTTGTAAACCTGATGAGCGCTTGAGAAGAAGAGCAGTTCAGCCGCATTGGTTGATTCGACAGTTTGTACTATCTCATCACCCTCTTTAAGTTTTTGTTCTCCGCTCATACGAAGGTTTGGTGTAGGAATCTTCTTGAAATAGCCGTCGCGGGTAAAGAAGAAGGTAACGGGAGAATCGTCGACAACTTCTTCTTCGGTGTCGTCTGCAGATGCATCAAGCTCTATTACCTTAGTTTTTCTGTCCTGACCGTATTTATCGGCAACCGACTGAAGTTCTTTGACAATTATGCCTTGAATCTTTCTTTTGGAATTTAAAATATCTTCCATTTCGGCAACCTCTTTTTCGAGGTTTTCAACATCGTCAAGACGCTTTAAAATATATTGGCGGTTTAAATGGCGAAGCTTAATTTCTGCTACATATTCAGCCTGAACTTCATCGATTCCAAAGCCAATCATAAGGTTTGGTACAACCTCTTTTTCTTCTTCGGTTTCGCGGACTATCTTTATAGCCTTGTCGATATCAAGAAGAATCTTAGAAAGTCCCTTTAAAAGATGAAGTTTTTCTTTTGCTTTTGTCAGGTTGTAGAATACTCTGTTTCTTACACATTCACTGCGGAAAGCAACCCATTCTTCAATAATTTCTTTTACGCCCATAACTCTTGGCGAGTTTGCGATGAGAATATTGAAGTTGCAGCCAAACGAATCTTCTAATGTGGTCATTTTGAAAAGCTTTTTCATAAGCTTTTCAGGGTCTATTCCCCTCTTTAAATCGATAGTAATTTTCAGACCGTTTAAATCTGTTTCATCGCGTATATCATTGATTTCGGTAACCTTTTTAAGTTTTACAAGGTCGATTACGCGTTCTATTATCTGTTCGGTAGTAGTTGTTGGGGGTATTGAATTAATGTCAATACAGTTTTGAGATTTGTCATAGGTGTAGGTTGCCCTTACCTTGAAACTTCCCCTACCTGTGCGGTAAATTTCTTCCATGGCGGCACGGTTATATAAAAGCTCACCGCCTACAGGAAAATCGGGTGCGATAAGTGTATCGGCAACGTTTATATCGTTGTCCTTAATATAAGCTACAGTTGTTTCGCAAACCTCGCGAAGATTAAAGGGACAGATATTACTCGCCATACCGGCGGCAATACCCATATTGGCATTAACAAGCACCGACGGGAAGGTTACGGGGAAAAGGGTTGGTTCCTTCATTGTAGCATCGTAGTTATCTACAAATTCAACCGTTTCCTTATCAATATCAGCAAAGAGTTCAGCCGCGATAGGCGCAAGCTTTGCCTCGGTATAACGGGAAGCCGCATATGCCATATCTCTTGAATAGGCCTTACCGAACGAACCTTTTGAACGAACATAAGGATGTAAGAGAGCCTCGTTACCCTCACTAAGACGGACCATGGTTTCGTAAATTGCGGCGTCACCGTGGGGGTTAAGCTGCATTGTTCGGCCGACAATATTTGCCGATTTAATTGTAGAGCCGTTTTGAAGACCCATAAGGTGCATTGTGTAGAGTAGTTTTCTATGCGACGGCTTAAAACCGTCTATTTCAGGTATAGCTCGCGAAATAATAATACTCATTGCATAGGGCATAAAGTTTGTGCGAAGAGTTTCGGTTATTTCTTGGTCTACTACCGTACCTGCGCCCGCAATATAAGCATTCGGCTTCGCTTTGGGCGCCGTATTTTCAGTTTTTTTCTTTCTTGGAGCCATATTTTCCTCCGTTAGCTCACATCTACATCATCGATATAGAGGTATCCGTTTTCTGCAATATAGTCTTTTCTTCCCTGAAGGTCATCACCGAGAAGCATATCAAACATTATGGCAGTTTGCTCTGCATCTTCGGGAAGCACGCGGATAAGGCGGCGTGTTTCGGGATTCATTGTTGTGAGATTCATCATATCAGGTTGGTTTTCACCAAGTCCTTTTGAACGCTGAATTGTATATTTTTGTCCCTCTATCATCTTAAGAATTTCACTCTTTTCTTGCTCGTCATAAGCAAAATAGGGCTTTTCTTTAGTGTTGATTTCATACAGAGGTGTTTCGGCAATAAATACCTTGCCTTCGCTGATAAGGGTGGGCATAAGGCGATAAATCATTGTTAAAATAAGAGTTCTGATATGGAAGCCGTCTACATCGGCGTCGGTACAGATAATAATTTTATTCCAACGAAGATTATCGAGATTGAAGGTTGAAAGGTCTTTATTTGCTTTTGATTTAACTTCAACGCCGCAACCGAGCACCTTAATCAAATCGGTTATGATTTCACTCTTAAATATTTTATCATATTCAGATTTTAAGCAGTTAAGTATTTTACCGCGGACAGGCATAATTGCTTGGAACTGTGCGTCACGGGCAAGTTTACAGGAACCTAAAGCCGAATCGCCCTCAACTATGAAAACTTCGCGCTCGGAAGTATCTTTACTTCGGCAATCGACAAACTTTTGCACCCTGTTTGCCATATCGCTACCCGAAGTCTGAAGGGTTTTCTTGATATTTATGCGCTCTTTTTCGCTTCTTTCGCGGCTTCGCTTATTTATGAGCACCTGGTCGACGATTTTATCGGCCTCAGCTTTATTCTCAATAAAATAGATTTCAAGCTGATGCTTAAAGAAGTCGGTCATTGCTTCTTGAATAAACTTATTGGTTATTGACTTCTTAGTTTGGTTTTCGTAGGAAACAAGGGTTGAAAAAGAAGAAATAACAATCGCAAGACATTCCTCTACGTCTTGGAAGGTAATTTTGCTTTCGTTTTTGGAATATTTATTTTGCTGTTTAATATAGGCATCAAGTTGATAAGTAAATGCGTTTCTTACCGCCTTTTCGGGCGCACCGCCGTG
>JAZLEK010000050.1:0-12216 GCA_045615225.1 Acutalibacteraceae bacterium
GTATCGATAAGACCAATATCTATATATCCACTAACCCCAAGAGCCTTACCGTTTATGGCAATATTACTTATGTCGTTAATATGAATAGTTTTATTCGTGTTTGCAGGGTCAAGCGCAACGCTTGAGATTGAATTAACAATAAAGTCCTTCTGCATATCTGTTTTTAGAAGCATATCACATCCGAACTCTAAAAATTCCCAAAAAACACCAATGGTCATCGAAAAACAAAAAGCAACTATTGCAACGAAAATAGGGGAAAGCTGAAATTTAATATTTTTGCTTTCGTTTAAAAGGTCAACAAGAGCAAAGCCAACCGCCGCGCAAAGAAAACCGTTTACCGTATGCAGAATAGTGTCCCAATGTGGCACCCTGACATAAAAGTATGCTATCTCACCAAGTATTTCAGCCGCAAAAATAAACAGTAGAACTATTATTTCCAGAACAGACGGCAAATAAAGTTTAAAGGCTTTCTCAACAAACGCGGGCGCCAAAAATAAAACAAGCGACAAACAGCACACATAAGCCGTTTCGAAATCCTGTCTGAAAAGCGCAACAACCAAAGCAGCAATAACTATAATCCTGAGTATAATATACACAGCAAAAGTGCTTTTGTTTTCTTTAATATTACCGCGAAGCTCTTTAAATATATTTTTTCCCAAAATTAACCACCTCACCATATAAGGATATCACCGCTTTTTTAATAAAGTATTAATAACTTGCTATAAATCAGTAAACTTGATATAATAATTAAAATGAAAGGGGGAAAAATATGCAAAACTTTAGTTTAATGACCGAAAAGGTTATAAAAGATATAGAGCAAAACGGTAAAAAGCCGAGCTTGCTTCTTCACGCCTGTTGTGCCCCTTGTGCTTCTTACGTTATAGAATATCTGAGTGATTTTTTTGATATAACGCTTTTTTATTATAACCCGAACATATCCCCAAAAACCGAATACGAGTTTCGCCTTGCTGAACTCGAACGATTGTGCCGCGAACACCCAAAGGCAAAAAATATTAAAATTTTGCCCTGCGAATATGACGAGCAAGAATTTTATAGGCTTGCGCAAGGGCTTGAAAATTCGAAAGAGGGTGGGGCGCGCTGCAAAAAATGCTATGAGCTCCGCATTACTAAAACAGCCGAAGCGGCTAAAAAATACGGGTTTGATTTTTTTACAACAACCCTTACAATCAGTCCCTATAAAAATGCTGTATGGCTTAATGAAATCGGCGAAAAACTTATGAAAAAATACGGCATAAATTATCTTTTTTCTGACTTTAAAAAGAAGAATGGATACAAACGTTCTATAGAACTTTCCCATCAGTATAATCTTTACCGTCAGGACTTTTGCGGCTGTGTTTATTCAAAAAAAGAGGCCGAGATGCGCAGACTTGAAAAAAGCAACTTGGTATGATATAATATTATGAATATTATTGGCTTTTTATTAAATGTGAAAGCAGGTTTTAAAATATGAAAAGATTTTTTTCTGATATGAAAAAATTCGGTAACTATATATTGTATTCTGCCCGTTCGGAACTCAAGGCCGAGGTTGCAGGCTCATTCCTCAGCTGGCTTTGGTGGTTTCTGGACCCGCTGCTCTATATGCTTGTATATTCCTTTATTGCGCTCCTTATATTCAAAAGCGGAGAGCCGCACTTTTCTGTCTTTGTTTTCATAGGTCTTAATGTGTGGCAGTTTTTCAGCAAAACAATTAAAACAAGCGTTGGAATTATTTCGTCAAACAGGAATATAGTAACCAAGGTTTATATACCAAAGCATGTTTTCCTGCTTTCAAAAATGGCAGTATTGGGATTTAAAATGTTCGTTTCCTTTGGACTTACCGCTGTATTCCTTATTGTTGACGGAGTTTTCTTTGAGCCTGTACAAATAGGTCTTTATATTTTGTATGTCATTCCGCTTTTTGCTCTGCTTTTTGTTGGTACCTTTGCGGTAAGCCTCTTTATAATGCACTTCGGCGTGTTTATAGAAGACCTTAATAACGTTATTACGGTTGTGCTTCAGCTTGGATTTTATGTTTCGGGTATTTTCTATTCGATAGAAAACCGTCTTACCGGAAATCTTGCCTGGGTCGCAAAGCTTTTAACTAATTTAAATCCTGTTGCGTTGATTATGGCCGATATGCGAAGCGTAATTCTCGGCAACGGAAGCGTACATTTGCTTTCTTTTGCTGTTTGGTCTGTAGTTGCTGTGGTCTTTGCGGTGCTTGGCATAAACCTCATATACAGGTTTGAAAACAGCTATGTAAAGGTAATCTAAGAAAGGGGAGATATAATGGATAATATTGCTATTACCGTCAAAGACGTTAAAATCAGATATCGCTTTTTAAAGAAAATATCGCTAATAAAATCTATGTTCTCCCTTAAAAAATTTGCAAAAACCGAATATTTTGAAGCGGTTAAGGGTATTTCGTTCGAAGTAAAAAAAGGCCAGATTTTAGGTATCGTAGGAAAAAACGGAAGCGGAAAATCCACATTGCTTAAAGCTATTGCAGGAATTTTCTCTGCAGACGAAGGCTATATTGATTTGCACGGAAATTCTGTATCTCTGCTTTCTATCGGCGTGGGCTTCAAAAACGCGCTTACAGGCAGAGAAAATATCTATCTTTCTGGTATGCTACTTGGCTTTGATAAAGAAAAAATAGACGAAAAAATAGATGAGATTATTGAATTCTCGGAACTTGGACAGTTTATAGACCGTCCGGTTAAAACCTATTCAAGCGGTATGTATTCAAAACTTGCCTTTTCAATAACCGCAATACTTGAAACAGAAATAATGCTTATTGACGAAGTTTTGTCTGTAGGTGATGCAAAGTTCAGAAAAAAGAGCTTTGAAAAGATGAAGAGTCTTATTGAAAACAAAGACCGCACTGTTTTAATTGTTTCCCACTCCACCGAAACACTTCAGAAACTTTGCGATAACATTCTTTGGATTCACGACGGTGAAATGAAAATGATGGGAACCACCGAGGAGGTTCTCCCCGAATATAATAAATTTATGTCGTAAGGCTTATGAGTAATTTTTTTAAGAAATTTAAAAACGTTAAGCTAAGAGATATAGGACATATTTTTCTGTTTTTGTTCGCGTTGCCGATAGCTTTTGTCTATAAGCAAAGGAGAAAAGATTTATGGCTCTTTTGCGATAATGGTAAAGAAGCTTCCGATAACGGTTTTGTCCTATTTAAATATGTTTGCGAAAATCATCCTGAACAGGATGCCGTTTTTGCGGTTTATGAAAACAGTATAGATTTCAATAAGGTGAAGACTACCGGTAATTATGTTAAATACGGTAGTTTTCGTCATTGGGTGCTGTATCTAACCGCAAGGGTTAATATCAGTTCTCAAAAGGGCGGTAAGCCAAATTATGCCGTATGCAATCTTTTAGAAGTTTACGGATTATTAAAGAATAACCGTGTTTTTCTCCAGCACGGAATTATTCTTACCGACATAGAATTTTTGTATTACAAGAATACAAAAATGTCTCTTTTTACAACAAGCACCTATCGCGAGTGGGAATATGTAAACAATAATTACGGATATCCCGAAGGTGTGGTAAAGCTTCTCGGTCTTCCTCGTTTCGACCTTCTTCACAACGTTAAGACAAATAAAGGTCAAATACTTATAATGCCGACCTGGCGAGAGTGGATTGGTACCGACAGTCTGTCTAAAAATCCCGCAAAGGATATCAAAGAATTTAGAGACACCGTGTACTTTAAGAAATGGAACGAGTTTTTAAACAGTCCAAAACTTAAAGAAATCTCTGAAAAATTCGGCGTTAAGATTATGTTCTACCCCCACCGCGATGCGCAAAGATTTGTCGGTTGCTTTGGCAGTGATAATCCATATCTTACAATATGTAAATACCCCGAATATACGGTTGGAGATTTGCTTAAAACGTCTGAGTTTATGGTGACCGACTATTCAAGCGTACAGACCGATTTTGCGTATATGAAAAAGCCTTTGGCTTATTATCACTTTGATTATAAGGATTATAGCGAAAAACAGTATCATTTAGGCTATTTCAGATATGAGAATGATGGGTTTGGCCCTGTTTTTGAAGATAGTGATGTCCTTGCTGATTATATCTTCAAAATGGCAGAAAACGGCTTTGAAAATATTGAGCCCTACGCTTCGCGCCAAAATGAGTTTTTCGACCTTTATGATACGGATAATTGCAAGAGAAATTACGAAGCTATAAAAGAAAAATGGAGTTAAAGTATGAAGCCTATTGATTTTGTTATTATTTGGGTCGACGGAAATGACCCCGAATGGCAAAAAGAAAAAGCGCAATATGATGAAAGCAAAATCACGGTAGCCAACAGCGAGGTTCGCTATCGAGATTGGGACAATCTTCAGTATTGGTTCCGCGGTGTTGAAAAATTTGCGCCGTGGGTTAATAAAATCCATTTTGTTACTTGGGGACATATACCAAGTTGGCTTGATACAACCAACCCTAAACTCAACATTGTGAATCACAAGGACTATATCCCGGAAAAGTATCTTCCTACCTTCAGCTCTCACACAATTGAACTGAATCTCCACAGAATAGAAGGTCTCGCAGAACAGTTTGTCTATTTTAACGACGATACTTTTTTAACAGCGCCCGTAAAACCCGAGGACTTTTTTAAAGACGGTAAGCCTTGCGATACGGTGGCGCAAGATTGCATTTTCTTCGGCAAGGACAGCGCAGGATTTTATAACGGCGCAAACACAACCGTTATTAATGCAAACTTTAATAAAAAGGAATGTATAAAGAAAAAACCGGGGGTTTGGTTTAACCCGAAAAACAGCTTCAGAAATCTTGTCAGAACAACCCTGCTTCTGCCTTGGCCGTGGTTTCCGGGCTTTTACTATCAGCATGTTGCAACCAGTTTTTTAAAGTCGAATTTTGACGAAGTTTGGGAAAAGGAATACGAAACACTTGATGAAACCTGTTCCCATCGTTTCAGAAAAAATACAGATGTTAATCAGTGGGTTGTAAAATTCTGGCAAATGGCAAAGGGCGAAGTTGCGGTCAGACGCGACGATTTTGCTTATTGCTATCACGTAAAAGAAAGCAATTTTGAAAGGCTTTGCAAAGATATCCCGTCGGGAAGACGTAAAATGCTTTGCATTAACGACACTTCAAAAACAATAGATTTTGATACAAAGGTTAAAAGGGTAAAGAAAGCCTTCGGTACGCTTTTACCCGAAAAATCATCGTTTGAAAAATAATGTTGCATTAAAAATCGCCAGATGTTTTAAAAGGAGAAAACATGGATTATAAATATAGATTTACAATTGTTATGCCCGTATATAACGTTGAAGAGTTTATTGATGAGGCAATACAAAGCGTAATTAATCAAGATATCGGCCTTGAGTATATACAACTTTTGCTGATTGACGACGGTTCAACAGACGAAAGCGGACAAATTTGCGATAAATATTCGGCAATGTATCCGGATAACGTTTTCACAATACATAAGGAAAACGGCGGACTTTCTTCTGCCAGAAATACGGGCCTTGACAAAACCGAGGGTAAATACGTTACCTTTACCGATCCTGATGATGTTTTGCAATCTAATTGTCTGAGCGAAGTATGGGAGTTTTTTGAAGCTCATTACGACGAAACAGATATAACTGCCATAAAACTTATGTACTTTGACGGAAAAAAGGGAAATCATTTTTTAAACTACAAATTTTCCAAAGCAAACCGTGTTAACGACCTGAAAGAAAATTGGGATTGTCCTCATATGTCTGTCGCAAGTGCATTTATTAAAACCGAGGCAATAGGGGATTTAAGGTTCGATGAACGCCTTTCATTCGCGGAAGACGGGTTATTCAGCCAAAGCATAATAATGGAGAAACAAACGGTTGGTCTCGTTTCTTCAACTCAGTACAACTACAGAATCCGTCTTACAGGTTCCGATTCTTTAATACAAGGCTCGGCCAACAATCCTAAATGGTATCTTCCAACGCTTAAATATTATCACATGGCGCTTATCGAAAAAGCAATGCGCCGTTTCGGAAACATACCTAAGTATTTACAAATGGTACTTATGTATGAACTCCAATGGAGATTCAAGAGAGCGCAGCTTTCAACAGGCGTATTATCGGAAGACGAAGAACAGGAATACTATCGTCTTATTTGTGATATAGCTAAGAATATTGACGATGACGTTATAGATGCCCAAAGATATATTTGGCGAGATATAAAACTGTTTGTTATGTCACTAAAATATGACCGACAAGCGCCAAATCTGATAGAATCTGACGATGAAATCAAAATACAGTATCCTTCGGGTGTAGGTTATCCTCTGTGCAACAATAAGGTCAACTTTGATTTTGTGAAGGTTAAAGACGATAATTTGGTTGTTGAGGGTTATACACTGTTCCCAATATGCAATAAAGAAATAAAACTGGAAGTATTGGTTAATGGCGAAGCCGTCAAATATGAAAAACCAAAAAGAAATATATTTGACGTCTCTCTTACCAATAAACTACAGGAAAACTGCGCGTTTAAAGCTGTAGTACCATTAGATAAAAAGCAAAAAGAATATAAGATACAAATAGCCGCAGTTGTAGATAACAATAGGGTTATTCTGAGAAAACATAATTTTGGCAACTATGTCGGTTTTGACCTTCAGAATACAAAAAGCTATACGTACAAGAACGGCTGGAAACTGAATTACGATAATAAAAATGCAGTTGTTGTAACAAAATGCGGAAAGATTCGACACCTAGCGGCAGAACTGAAATTCTTATTTAGTTTAGCAAAATCAAAGCGACACAGAAAAACTCCGCTATTCAGATGTTATTATTACATTTGCAAACTCTTTAAAAGAAAGCCTATATGGATAATTGTTGACCGTCCGACACAGGGTGGAGATAACGGGGAAGCGCTTTATCGTTATTTGCTTGAAAACCGTAAGGATATAGATGCATATTTTGTGATTTGTTCAGGGAACCCCGAATATGACAGACTTCTTCCGACCGGAAAGCTTCTTGAAAGAGATTCGTATAGGCATAAAATTAAATTGCTTCTTGCTGACTGTGTTATTTCAAGTCATGCCGAAAACCAGATTTTTAATCCGTTTGGTAAAAAAATGGGCGTGGCTTATAAGGATATCCTATGTTCTATTAAAAGAGTCTTCTTACAACACGGCATAACCAAGGATGACGTTTCTGATTGGCTTAATAGATACAGTAAGAATTTTGACGGATTTATTTGCGCTGCAAAACCGGAATATGAATCTTTGTTTGATGAGAAATATCATTATAATAAAGAAAATATTTGGCTTACGGGCTTTCCAAGGTTTGACCTTTTGGAAGATAAAGCTGAAAAGCGTTTGGTGATTATGCCTACTTGGCGTAAATATCTCTGCGGCAAGTGGGATAAAACGACAGATACCTGGAAATTGCTTCCAAATTTTTGTCAAACAGAGTTTTTCAAATTCTATAACGGTTTAATTAATAATGAAAGACTAATTAAAGTTGCAAAAGAAAAAGGATATATAATCGACTTTTTTCCGCATCCGAACCTTCAACCTCATATTGATTTGTTTGAAAAGAATGATGATGTCAACTTTATCCCCAAAGGCGCAAGCTATACCGAGATTTACAATCGCAGTTCACTCGCTGTAACCGATTATTCTTCGGCAATTTTTGACTTTGCCTATTTGCGCAAACCTATTGTTTATGCTCATTTTGATGCGGATAGTTTCTTTGCGGGCAGCCACGTTTATACCAAAGGCTACTTTGATTATGAACGCGACGGTTTTGGAGAGGTTGAATATAATCTCGATTCAACCGTTGAACGCCTGATAGAGTATATGGAAAATGATTGTAAGCTAAAAGATGAGTACCGCAAGAGAATAGATGATTTCTTTGCTTATCACGATAAAAACAGTTGTGAACGCGTATGTAAAAAAATCACCGAAATAAAATAAAAAAATATTAAAAAACCGCTTAAAACCTATTGACAAAAGCTCTTTAGTGTGATAAACTGTATCGTAAGCTTAAAAGGAGCAGATCGTTATGTCTATTTTTGGTATTATTAGCATAGTCCTACTAGCTGTTATTACACTCGTCCTAGTGGTGAATAACGGTCAGTTCGGTTGTGCTTTAAGACAGAAATAGGATTTGCAGTCTGCATAGTTTAGCGGAGTAAATTGTATTTTCAAAGGTCTATGGCTCAACTAAAGCCGTAGACCTTTTTATTGATTTATAAGGAGAATGTTATGAAACTCACAGGCGCTCAGATTATTATTGAAACCCTTATAGAGCAAGGCTGTAAAACCGCTTTTGGCTATCCCGGCGGAGCAGTGCTTAATATCTATGATGAGCTATATAATAATGCTGACAGAATCAGTCATGTTATAACTGCCCACGAGCAAGGCGCGGCGCACGCGGCTGATGGCTATGCAAGAGCAACGGGCGAGGTTGGCGTGGTTATTGCAACCTCGGGTCCGGGGGCAACCAACCTTGTCACAGGAATTGCTAATGCTCAACTTGATAGTGTACCTATGGTTGCAATAACCGGTAACGTTTCAACCGACTTAATCGGCAGAGATAGTTTCCAAGAAGTCGACATTATGGGTATCACAATTCCAATTACAAAACATAACTACTTTGTAAAGAATGTGGACGAACTTGCAGACACAATTCGCGAAGCTTTTAAAATTGCCAAATCGGGCAGACCGGGTCCCGTTCTTATAGACGTTCCTAAAGATGTACAACTTGCATCTTGTGAATATGAAGCGGTACCCGTAGTTGAGCCTTTTCCCATGGAAAAGGCAAGTGAAGAAAATATTAAAGCGGCTGCTGAAATCATCAGTGAAGCCAGAAGACCTTACATATACTGCGGTGGCGGTGTGGTTCTTGGAAAAGCATCAAAAGAGGTTGTAGCCCTTTCCGAAAAAATAGATGCCCCCGTAGGATGTTCAATGATGGGTCTGTCTGCAATTTCCCGCGAACATCCAAACTCTCTTGGTATGCAGGGAATGCACGGAACCTTTGCTGCTTCTCGCGCAATGGCTGAGGCCGACGTAATAATTGCTCTCGGCGTACGCTTTTCGGACAGAGCAACGGGAAATAAGAAAAAGTTTGCTTCTTCTGCCAGAATCATTCACATTGATATTGAACCTGCAGAGCTCGGCAAAAACATTCCTGCATATCTTGGAATTATAGCCGACGTAAAAGATACCTTAACACGTCTGTTGGAAGTTGTATCTGAAAAGAAAAACGATGAGTGGCGCGCAAAGGTAAGCGAGTTTAAGAAAAGGGAAGAAAACCCCAATTTCGACCCGAGCGATATGCGACCCTACCAGATAATTGACTGTGTCGGCAAATATACAAACGAAAACACAGTTATAGCTACCGACGTTGGTCAGCATCAGATGTGGACGGCTCAGCGTTATCCCTTTAAAAAGCCCCAAACCTTCATAACTTCGGGAGGACTTGGTACAATGGGCTATGGTCTCGGCGCTGCAATCGGTTCGGCAATAGGAACAGGGGAGAAAACAGTCCTCTTCACAGGAGACGGTTCCTTTGGTATGAATTTAAACGAGCTTGCAACCGCGGTTTCCTTTAATGTTCCCGTTATAATTGTTTTAATGAACAACGGCGTTCTCGGTATGGTGCGTCAGTGGCAAAGCATCTTTTATAACAAACACTATTCCAACACAACTCTTGGCCGAAAAACCAATTTTAAAAAGCTTGCCGAAGCCTTTGGTGCGGACGGTTACGAATGTAGCACTATGGAAGAGTTTGAAAAGGCGTTCAGCACAGCATTTGAAAAAGCTGCTCCTGCTGTAATTGATTGTCATATCGATATGGATGAAATGGTGCTTCCTATGACACCTCCCGGTGGAACGGTTGACCAAATGATAGTTAAAAAGAAAGATATTAATCTCTAAAGAAAGGAGAAACGTGATGAAACAATTTGTAATTTCAATTCGTGTTTTAAACAAATTCGGTGTTCTTTCCCGTGTTGCATCTATGTTCTCTCGCAGAGGTTTTAATATCGACAGTCTTACGGTGTCTGCAACCGAAACAGAGGGTATATCCCGAATGACAATTACGGCAACGGGAGATGAATATACAAGAAAGCAGATAATTCTTCAGCTTAACCGACTTCACGAGGTTGTATCCATCAGCGAAATGCCCTTTGAGAACTCCCTTATTCGCGAACTCTTGCTTGTTAAGGTTAAAAATTCGGGAGAGCATTATCAGGAGATTATGGATGCCATTAATATTTTCAAAGGCTCTGTTATCGACTACGCCCCCGATTCCTTCTGCATAGAGGTTACGGGAGAATCTTCAAAGCTCGATACCTTTGTAAGCGTAATGATGAAGTATGGAATTATCGAAATGTGCCGCACAGGCGCGGTTGCCCTACAGAGAGGTTCCTCTTCGCTAAGGGAAATGGATATGGGCTACTTAAACGTATACAAAAAATATTAATTTAATATACAAAATAAAGGAGAAATTAAAATGTCACAAAGAATGTTTTATCAAGAGGATTGTAATCTTGCCCGTTTAGACGGCAAAACCGTTGCTATTATCGGCTACGGCTCACAGGGTCACGCTCACGCAAAGAATCTTCGCGATTCGGGAGTAAATGTAATTATCGGTCTTTACGAGGGATCCAAGAGCGCTATCAAGGCAAAGGCTGACGGCTTTGAGGTATATAACACCGCAGAAGCTACCAAAAAGGCTGATATCGTTATGATTCTTATCAACGATGAGTATCAGGCAAAGGTTTATAAGAATGAAATTGCTCCTAACCTCGAAGCGGGTATGACAATCGCTTTCGCTCACGGCTTTAACATCCACTTCCAACAGATAGTTGTTCGTGATGACTGCAACGTAATCATGGTTGCTCCCAAGGGTCCCGGACATACAGTTAGAAGCGAATATCAGGTTGGTAAGGGTGTTCCTTGTCTTGTTGCCGTTCATCAGGATGCAACAGGCGATGCATTAGACCTCGGTCTTGCTTATGCGCTCGGTATCGGCGGCGCAAGAGCCGGTGTTTTAGAGACTACCTTCCGTACCGAAACAGAAACCGACCTCTTCGGCGAACAGGCTGTTCTTTGTGGCGGTGTTTGCGCACTTATGCAGGCAGGCTTCGAAACCCTCGTTGGAGCAGGCTATGACCCCAGAAACGCCTATTTTGAATGTATCCACGAAATGAAGCTCATTGTTGACCTTATCTACCAGAGCGGCTTTGCAGGTATGAGATATTCTATCTCCAATACTGCTGAATACGGCGATTATATCACCGGACCCAAGATTATTACCGAAGATACCAAGAAGGCAATGAAGAAAATTCTTTCCGACATTCAGGACGGCTCTTTTGCAAAGGAATTCTTACTCGATATGTCCGAAGCAGGCGGTCAGGCACACTTTAAGGCAATGCGTAAGCTTGCTGCTGAGCATTGCTCTGAAAAGGTTGGCGAGGATGTTCGCAAACTCTACACCTGGAACGACGAAGAGAAGTTCATCAACAACTAATATCTTTTTTGTGAAGGGAGGGGCGTTAGCCTCTCCCTCGCAAGAGATTTAACGGAGATATAAAAAATTTATATTTGCTTTAAATTTCTTGAAATTTTCAGGAGGAAATCTAATGAAAAGCGATATTATGAAAAAAGGCCCCGAAAGAGCGCCTCAGCGTTCATTACTAAAGGCGGCAGGTTATTCCGATAATGAGATAAAAAAGCCTCTTATCGGCATTGTAAATTCTTTTAATGAAATTGTACCGGGTCACGTTCATCTTGAGCGTATTTCCCGTGCTGTTAAGGACGGCGTTTTAGCCGCAGGCGGCACTCCAATGGAGTTTAACACAATCGCCGTTTGCGATGGTCTTGCTATGGGACATGAGGGTATGAAGTATTCTTTAGTTACCCGTGAAATTATTGCCGACAGCGTTGAGTGTATGGCTAAGGCCCACGCGCTTGACGGACTTGTGTTTATCCCTAACTGCGATAAAATCGTTCCGGGTATGATTATGGCAGCTTGCCGACTTAACATTCCCGCTATCTTCGTTTCAGGCGGACCAATGCTTTCCACTTGTGAATTCAATGGCAGAGCAATGGACTTAAACTCTGTTTTCGAAGCAGTAGGCGCATACAAAAACGGAACTATCGGCGAAGAAGAACTCGATTTTGTTGAGGGCAACGCTTGCCCGGGTTGCGGTTCTTGCTCTGGTATGTTTACTGCGAAC
>JAZLEK010000051.1:0-2362 GCA_045615225.1 Acutalibacteraceae bacterium
AAATATCGTACAGTTTACGAAGGAATTCAACGCAAGAACCGCAGATCAGGGCGACATGATCATCCCGGTAGTTATTACCGTATATGCGGATAAGAGCTTCAGCTTTATCACGAAGACTCCGCCGGCTCCGGTTCTGTTAAAGAAGGCTTGCAATTTGAAGAGCGCATCCGCAACCCCGAACAAGACCAAGGTTGCTACCATTAAGAGAAGCGAAGTTCAGAAGATTGCAGAGCTTAAGATGCCTGACTTAAATGCGGCTAGTATCGATGCTGCTATCAGCATGATTTCCGGTACCGCAAGAAGCATGGGTATCACCGTAGTTGATGACTAAGTCCCGTTAGGGTGCGGATAAAGTATCCGCAGATTGTAAGATGATGTGGGAGGAATTTCTCATATGGGATGCAAGCGAGTTCGTACGGAGAGCTGACATAAAACCCGTACAAAAACAGGTTGTATCAAACTGTATGAGTACCTCATTCCGCAAATACCACTAGGAGGTTAATACAATGAAAAGAGGAAAGAAGTATACCGATGCTGTGAAGGCTTTTGATAAGGCAGCACAGTACGATTCCAATGAAGCAATTGCTTTAGTTAAGAAGTCCGCTACCGCTAAGTTCGATGAGACCGTTGAGGCTCACATCAGACTCGGTGTAGACGGTCGTCACGCAGATCAGCAGGTACGTGGTGCAGTAGTTCTGCCGCACGGTACCGGTAAGACTGTTAGAGTATTAGTTTTCGCAAAGGGCGATAAGGCAAACGAGGCAGAGGCAGCAGGCGCTGATTACGTTGGTGCAGAGGACCTCATTCCGAGAATTCAGAATGACGGTTGGTTTGAGTTCGACGTAGTAGTAGCTACCCCGGATATGATGGGTGTTGTTGGTCGTCTCGGTCGTGTTCTCGGACCGAAGGGCTTAATGCCGAACCCGAAGGCTGGTACTGTTACCATGGACGTAACAAAGGCAGTTAACGATATTAAGGCAGGTAAGATTGAGTACCGTCTTGATAAGACCAATATTATTCACGTTCCGGTAGGTAAGGTTTCCTTCACCGAGGAACAGCTCGCAGACAACTTCCAGACGATTATGGGTGCAATCATTAAGGCAAAGCCGGCATCTGCGAAGGGTCAGTATTTAAAGAGTGTAACACTTGCGTCCACTATGGGCCCGGGTGTTAAGGTGAACACCGCAAAGTTAGGCTAACTTAGTTTTTTGATTAGGCATATCAAAAAAGTCCTTTAATGGTTGACACAAAAATAAATGTGTTATTAGGAAAGCCCTCGGCGCAAGCCGGGGGCTTTTTTGACAGAACAATGCGTGCCGTCAAAAGGACAGCCTAGCCCCGTCCTTTTAATGCCGCAATGACACCGGAAAATTCCTCCAGGGCATTTCGTCCTGTTTCGGTTACTTTATAGTATCCGGTCGAAACATTGCAAAACCAACCGTAATAATTCTGATACATAATTCTGGTAGCGTTTGCGACACCGGAAACTTCACGTACTTTTCTTGACGAACCTTCGCCGGCGAGCGCTATCAGGGCATCCAGAACAAGCAGAGCATCTTCCCGATAGCCGGTAATCAGCTTTGTGCCGTTTACGCCACCAATGTTGTTCTTTGTTTTTCGCTTATGAAATTCTTCCGACAGAGCTTTTCGCTTGCCGACATTTCTCTTTTGAAAGGAGGAAAGCTCGGTAACGATGGGTTCGCTTACGATTTCAACCGTTTGACCGCGTTTTGTAACTACAATCAAGCCGATGCCCAGACGTTTTAGCAGATAGAGTTTGTCTTTGAAAGCAGAAGAATAAAGGTCCTTTGGTTTGAAAATGCCAATGTAGACTATATCCGTGATTTTCTGACGGAGAGCTGCTTGCTGAACCGATTTGAAGTCTAATGTCTGCTTGAGCTCCACGGCTACATTTTTTTCTCCGTTTTCCATGTATAAGTCGATGCCCTTAACCTCCCCGTCACAGACATAACCGAAATTTTCAAAATAAGTTTTTATGGGCAAAAAAAGGTCTCGTTCCATAAGAGTACGGCCTCCTTCCTATGTAAAGCTATGACAGAATAATTCTTTTTACTTGTTTCATTATACCTTATTTGTGTGGTAAAATAAAGAGGAACGATGATGTTACAGGAGATGGGCGAATGAGTGAAAGGTTAACCGTACTGTGGAAGAATCAGAATATCTGTTGCTATGACCTGGTAGACGGGAAAGGACAGTACAAGGAGGAAGTTCGGCATGAACTGCGATTGGCCAGCCAGGCGGGCGAACTGGTATGTCCGGATTGCGGACAACGGATGGTTCTATGTGCCGGAGCAATCAGACTGCCATACTTTAGGCACTTTGAGTTACAAAACTGTATGAC
>JAZLEK010000052.1:0-7645 GCA_045615225.1 Acutalibacteraceae bacterium
GAACAGAATTTCGTGTGATTTTTGGTGCGAAAGAGTTCGTAAGGCTAACGCCTACGGACGATGACAAACCGAAAAGTGCCGAAATTATGCCGTTTTAGGCTGGTTCGGATTATTCGTGTTTGCTTAAGTTGGCGAGAGTCGAACCGGGTACGGTTTCGCTCACCGCCTTTAATCACCTGACTTCGCGTTCTTTTTTGCAAGGCGTCAGCCTTACGGCAAAATCACGCTTTGTCAACTAAATAAATTCGTTGGCAGAAACTCTTCGACCGTTCAAAACTAAAATTTTTGTGTTAGAGGAAGCCGACAAAACGCAGGAATACTGGCGTATTTCAAGTTTTGAGGCAAACTATTACCGAAAATTTTGTTTTGAAGGCGTATCGGGTTCGACTCTCGCCAACTTACAGTAGTCGGCGGGAGATATTCCGTACTCTGTCTTAAAGGCGCGGAAAAAGGTGGTATAATCGTTAAAACCGCATGCCTTATAAACTTCGCCTACCCTTTCGCCGTCGGCTAAAAGCTCGCGGGCGATAAGAAGTCGCTTTAAAGTAATATATTTATAAATTCCTGTGCCGTATTGGGATTTGAATTCGTGGGAAAGATGGTACTTGCTGACAAAAAATTCCTCAGATAAGCTGTCGAGCGAAAGCTTCTTATCATAGTTTTCGTTGATATAGTTTATAACCTTTGAGCAAAGGTCGTCTTTCTCGTTTTGATAGGTGGTAATATCCTTTTTTGCAAGTCGGTTTACCTCGACAATAAGCTGATAAAAAAGACCCGTTGCATAAAGGCGGTGATAGGGCTTTTCGGCGTTGAATTCTCGGCTTAATTTCTTCATAAGGTCAAGAATTCTGCCTGATTTTACGGCGTCGGGGTGAAGTCGGTTGTGACCGTCCTTTTCAAAGCAAAAAAGCAGATTTTCATCTGACGACAGGGACTGAAGAAAGTTTTTGTTTATCCATAAAACAATTCTTTCATAAGGGCCTTTTGAAATAACGGGTTGGTGAAGCTCGGCGGGGTTTATAAGAAGTAAATCGAGCGGTTCCAAAACATAGTTTTTACCCTCAACTCGGTAGGTGACGTCGCCCTCTAAAAACAAATATATTTCGTAAAAGTCGTGGTGATGAACGCTTACCTGAAACGGTTTTTCATCGCGGTAATGGAAAACCTCAAAGTTTTCGTTAGATAAAATCTGTCGGGAATCAAAATTTTGAGTTCTGTTCTTCATAAAAACACCTCTAAGGCTAATATACCGCAATTTTTGCAATATGTCAAACAAGAATTGCAATTTATATTACAAAAAGTATGTGTTATAATTTAGAAAACAAAGGGGGATATATTTTATGAAAAGTTTTTTAGATAAAGATTTTTTGCTTAGCACCGAAACGGCTAAAAGGCTCTACCACGAGGTTGCAAAGCTTCAGCCTATTGCCGATTATCATTGCCATATTGACCCTAAGGATATTTTTGAAAACAGAAGATTTGAAAACATAACTCAGCTTTGGCTTTCTGCCGACCATTATAAATGGAGAATAATGAGGTCTAACGGGGTTGAGGAAAGATATATTACGGGTGATGCGCCCGACAGGGATAAGTTCCAAAAATTTGCCGAAACACTTCCCCGCTGTATTGGAAACCCAATGTATCATTGGTGCCACTTAGAGCTTAAAAATTATTTTGGCTTTGAGGGAGTTTTAAACGGTGATACCGCCGAAGAGGTTTGGCTTCTTACAGGGCAAAAGCTTAAGGAAGAGCAGTTTTGCGCAAGAGGGCTTATCAAAAAGAGCAACGTTGCAATGATAGGAACAACCGACGACCCGCTATCCCCGCTTGAATATCACAAACTTTTAAAGGAAGAGGGCTTTGACGTAGCGGTGCTTCCCTCTTTCAGACCCGACCCCGCGCTCAACATCCACAAGTCAGGCTTCAGGGAATATATAAAGGCGCTGAGCCATGTTTCAAAAAAGAAAATTGAAACCGCCGAGGACGTTGCCGACGCGCTTGTTCGCCGAATTGCTTTTTTTGACAGTATGGGATGCCGCGCCGCCGACCACGGACTTGACTATATAATATATGAAGAAAAGCCCCTTTATGAAATAAACAAAATATTTATAAAGGCGCTTGGCGGTGATAAAATTACGGTTGAAGAAGCCGAGGCTTACCAGACCTATATTTTAAAGCTTTGCGCAAAGGAATATAAAAAGTACGGTTGGGTAATGCAGCTTCATTTCAGCTGTAAAAGAAACCCAAATACAAAAATGTTTGAAGCTCTCGGCGCCGACACAGGCTTTGACTGTATGGCGGTGAGCGACAGCTGTGATAATCTTTACAGCCTGCTTAATTCCCTTGAAATTGAGGACAATTTACCAAAAACCGTTCTTTACAGCCTTAACCCTGCCGATGATGAATGGATAGACACCCTTCTCGGCGCATTTCAGGGCGAAAATATAAGAGGAAAAATTCAGCACGGTTCGGCCTGGTGGTTTAACGACAACAAAACGGGTATGGAAAAACAGCTTACTTCCCTTGCAAACCTTTCGGTGCTTGGAAACTTTATCGGTATGCTTACCGATTCGCGTTCGCTTCTGAGCTATGCGCGTCACGAATATTTCCGCAGAATACTTTGTAATTTAATTGGAAATTGGGTTGAAAACGGCGAATACCCTGCCGATTTTGAAGCCCTTGGCACTCTTGTAAAAGATATTTGCTACTTTAATGCAAAAAATTATTTCGGCATATAATAAGGAGGTAAAAAATGGCAATGCAAATGGGATTCCGTTGGTACGGAGAAGGAAACGACAATATTAAACTTTCGGATATCAAACAGATACCCGGCGTCAGCAGTATTGTTTGGGCTCTTCATCACAAAATGCCCGGTGAGGTTTGGGAAGAGGCTGAGATAGCCGAGGTCAAGGCTCAGCTCGACGAATACGGCTTTAATATGGACGTTGTTGAATCGGTTAACGTTCACGACGACATTAAAATCGGTCTTCCTACAAGAGATATGTATATTGAAAATTACATCAAGACCATTAAAAACCTCGCAAAGTTCGGCGTAAAGGTAATTTGCTATAACTTTATGCCCATTTTCGACTGGACAAGAAGCAATCTCTTCCACCCTGTCGGCGACGGTTCTACCGCCCTTTATTATGAAAAGAATATGATTCAGGATGACTACAACGCTATGGCCAAGTATATTCTTGATTTCACCGAAAAATACAATATGTCCTTTCCCGGCTGGGAGCCCGAGCGTATGGCAAAACTCGACGAGCTTTTCAAGGCGTATAAGGATGTTGACCACGAAAAGCTTTGGGCAAATTTAAAATATTTCCTTGAAGCCTTAATGCCGGTTTGCGAGGAAACAGGAATTAAAATGGCAATCCATATGGATGACCCGCCATGGGATATTTTCGGTCTTCCCCGTCTTCTTATAAACGAAGAAAACATCGACCGTTTTCTCAAAATGGTTGACCATCCCTGCAACTGCTTAACTCTTTGCTCGGGAAGCCTTAACGCCGACCCGAATAACAACGTTGCAAAGATTGTTCGCAAACACTGCGACAGAATCGCCTTTGCCCACATCCGCAACGTTAAGCATTTTGAAAACGGAGATTTCTCAGAAGCAAGTCACCGCGACTGCGACGGAGATACAGGAATTTTAGAAATTTTAAAGGCTTATCACGACTGCGGATATGAAGGCTATATCCGTCCTGACCATGGACGTCACCTTTGGGGCGAGGGCCCCGGCACAGTCCGCCCCGGTTACGGACTTTATGACAGAGCGCTCGGCATTATGTATATGCTCGGCGTTTGGGATATGCACGATAAATTAGAAAATAAATAGGAGGATTATTAAAATGATTCAGCTTCCGATTAACATTGATTTTTCAGGCAAGGTAGTAGTTGTAACAGGAGCCGGCGGACTTATCTGCGGCGCTATGGCAAGAGCTTTCGCACAAAGCGGCGCAAAGGTAGCGGCGCTCGACCTTAACGAAGAGGCAGTAAAAAAACTTGCCGACGAGCTCAAAAGCGAGGGCTTTATCTGCGAGGGCTACAAAAACAACGTTTTAGACCCCGAAGACCTTAAAGCCGTTCACGAAAAGGTGCTTTCTGACCTCGGTCCTTGCGATATACTTGTAAACGGCGCAGGCGGAAACAACCCCAGAGCCACAACCGATAACGAATACCATCACGAAGCCAAAGAGGGCGGAAAAAGCTTCTTTGATTTAGATGCCGGCGGTGTTGATTTTGTTTTCAAGCTCAACTTCCAGGGTACGCTTTTACCCACTCAGGAATTTGCAAAGGATATGGTAGAGGCAAAATCAGGTTCTATTCTTAACATATCCTCTATGAATGCCTACACTCCCCTTACCAAAATTCCGGCATATTCGGCTGCGAAGGCAGGTATTTCCAACTTCACACAGTGGCTTGCAACCCACTTTGCAGGAACAGGCATCCGCTGTAACGCTATTGCCCCCGGTTTCCTTGTTTCTGCTCAGAACAAGGCTCTTCTCTTTAACGAGGACGGCACCCCCACAGCCCGCAGCGCAAAGATTTTAAACGGCACCCCCACAAACCGTTTTGTTGATGCCGATGAGCTTCTTGGCGCAACCCTTTTCCTTTGCGACGATAAGGCGGCTTCGGCAATTACAGGCGTTGTTTTACCCGTAGATGCAGGCTTTGCCGCATATTCGGGCGTATAAAATAAAGAGGTGAAACAAATGACAGTACTTGAAAGAATGGCAAACGCGGGTGTTGTTCCCGTTGTTGTGATTGATGACGCTAAAGACGCGGTACCCACTGCCAACGCAATGATTTCGGGCGGAATTGACGTTATGGAAATAACCTTCCGTACTGCCGCCGCACCCGAAGCTATTAAAAATGTTGCGGAAAACTGCCCTCACATGCTTGTCGGCGCAGGAACAATTTTAAATCTTGAGCAGTGCAAGTTAGCGGTAGAAATGGGCGCAAAGTTTATTGTTTCCCCCGGTTTCGACAAGGATGTTGTTGCCTACTGTATAGAGAACGATATCCCCGTAACCCCCGGCTGTGTTACCCCCACCGAAATTACCGCCGCAGTTAATATGGGACTTCGCGTTATCAAGTTCTTCCCCGCAAACATTTACGGCGGACTTAACGCTATGAAAAACCTTGCAGGTCCCTTCCCTCAGGTTAAATTCTTGCCCACAGGCGGAATTAATACCGATAACATCAAGGAATATTTGTCAGCCCCATTTATCCACGCGGTAGGCGGTTCCTGGGTTTGCCCCAAGGCAGATATTGCGGCAGGAAACTTTGAAAAAATTACAAAGCTTTGTACGGACGCCCGTAAAGCTATCACAGAATAGGAGAAATAATTATGGCTAAAATTGTTACCTTCGGTGAGCTTATGCTCAGACTTCAGCCTTATAACTATGAGCGCTTTTTACAGTGCGACCACGTTCAGTTTACCTTCGGCGGCGGAGAAGCAAACGTTGCCGTTTCCCTTGCAAACTACGGTATGGATGCCGCATATGTAACAAAGCTTCCCTCTCACGCTATCGGTCAGGCGGCTGTAAATTCACTTAGAAGATACGGTGTAGACACCTCTAAAATCGTTCGCGGCGGCGACCGTGTCGGAATCTATTTCAACGAAAAGGGCGCTTCTCAGCGCGGCTCTGTCTGCATTTATGACAGAGCAAATTCGGCTATTGCCAAGGCTGAAAAGACCGATTTCGATTGGGACAGCATTTTCGAGGGCGTAGATTGGTTCCATTTCACGGGAATCACTCCGGCTCTCGGCGGAAATATGGTTGAAATTTGTCTTGATGCTTGTAAAGCTGCTAAGGCAAGAGGGGTTAAAATCTCTTGCGACTTAAACTACAGAGGTAAGCTCTGGACAAGAGCCGAGGCAAATAAGGCAATGAGCGAACTTTGCAAATATGTTGACGTTTGCATCTCCAACGAAGAGGACGCAAAGGACGTTTTCGGCATCGAGGCAGAGGCTACCGATATTTACGGCGGAAGCTTAAACCACGAAGGCTATAAGAGCGTTGCTAAGCAGTTGGCTGACAAATTTGGATTCGAAAAGGTTGCTATTACCCTTCGTTCTTCTATTTCAGCTAACGACAATGACTGGGCAGGTATGCTTTATGACGGTGAAGAATATAACTTCTCCAAGTCATACCATCTCCACATTGTTGACCGTGTAGGCGGCGGTGACTCCTTCGGCGGTGGACTTATTTATGCATTGCTCACCGGTAAGTCCTCTAAGGAGGCTATCGAGTTTGCGGTTGCAGCTTCTGCACTTAAGCACTCGGTTGAGGGTGACTATAACCGTGTTGGCGTGGCTGAGGTTGAAAAGCTTGCAGGCGGTGACGGTTCCGGCCGTGTTCAAAGATAATTCTTTGAAAATAAGTATATAAAATTAACGAGGAAAAGCTAAACGCTTTTCCTCGTTTTTGTCTTTAATTGGCTTTTATGCGATTTGCGGGAGGGCACTAAGACACTCCCCTACTATATGCTTATATAGATTGTTCATAGAGGTTGGTACTCCTGTAGGAACAAATTTACACATTAAAACTTTATTTGTTTATTACATAATAAAGTATTACAATACCGAAAATTATGAGTTCGCCTAGAGCAGTTGCACTTATTGCGGCAAAAAGCTTTTTGTAAACACCGTGAGCTTTAAACATAAGTATTATGAAAAGTACCAGCACTGCAAATGGAAGAATACCGAAAATTATGACCGTAAATGCATCAGACCCCGATTTTAAAAAGCTATCATCCTCCATGAAGCCTAACCCCGAGTCGTAATATTCTTCCGCAAATTTTTCAAGTTCAGAAATTAACTTTTCATCCACTATTTCGTAAGCCTCGAACATTTCCATATCATCGAAGCTATCATCGGGATTAATATTTGACTCCATATAATCAAGGTAATAAAAGCTTTCGTCAAATTTTAAAATTTCGCCCTTTTGGATAGAAAAATCACAGTTTTGAGGTTCAATGTTTACATTAAAGTCTATATCATTATCGTAATATGCTTCTTTTACTATGGTTTTTTTGCCAAAAAGCTGTGACCTATTTACCGTAAACAAAGTTCCTTCACCGTAAATATACTCACTGACATTTGCAGTTTCCCATTTTTCGGTCATAGCATCGTTATATATATCAATATATTCCCTTGCTAAGAATGAAACCGAAAGATACGCACCGTCATGATATTCAATACTTGCCCAAACAATATTTCCCTGTGGTGTAGCCGATAAATAAATTTCTTTTACCAAGATTTTTTGAGTATCGCTGAGCGTTATCGTATTAATAACTTCAAATTCCTCGTTAGAAAAAATATAATTATCATTAAAACGCACATACTCCTTAGAGTCACAGTAAAGCTCGGTGAAATTCTCCGAAAAGGAAATAGGCTCACCTGAGCATATATACATATTTGTCTCACCAAACGGAATTTCACCAGCCGTGGAAACAAACATACAGCAAGAAAGGAGCAAAAGACTTATAACTAATATTGATAATATTTTTTTCATTTTTCTTTCCTCCTTAACTTAAATTCAGTTTGCGGTTAATCATCCAGTACTGGAAGGTATAAAGCAGTAAATCAATAAGCAACGCAAAGAAAATTATTCCTAACAAAACAATTGTCACT
>JAZLEK010000053.1:0-4403 GCA_045615225.1 Acutalibacteraceae bacterium
GGGTATTAACTGGATACTTCTTTTTGAAGCCTATAAATACACAACTGTATCGGTTGCAACCTTAAGTTATTATTTTGCACCCGTAATCGTTATGGCGGTTTGCCCAATAATTTTTAAGGAAAAGCTTTCGGCAAAGCAGATATTTTGCTTTGTTATGGCAACAGCGGGACTTGTTCTTATCACCGGAACTGCGGGCGGCGGCAACAGCGACCTTATCGGCATCACCTTTGGTCTTGGCGCGGCGGTATTCTACGCTACCGTTATGCTTCTTAACAAATTTATAAATGGCGTTACTGGAATTCACCGCACCTTTATTCAGTTTATTGCCGCTATCATTGTGCTTTTGCCCTATGTAGCACTCAGTGGCGGCTTTACCTTGGGCGAACTATCGCTCACAGGTTGGGGCGCGTTGCTTATTGTTGGTCTTATTCACACGGGAATCACCTACTGTATGTATTTTTCGGCTCTAAAAGAGCTTCCCGGTCAAAAGGTTGCAATTTTAAGCTACATAGACCCCTTGGTTGCAGTTTTGGTCAGTCTGCTTTTAAATGAAACAATGACTGTACCCCAAATTATCGGCGGTGTGCTTATCTTAGGATTTACGCTCCTTAGTGAACTTCCGATAGGTAATAAAAATAAAGAGAAATAAAGAAAACCCCGAAAACCGTGATGGTTTCGGGGTTTTTGAATACTCTGAAATAATACAGATTATCTCTTGGAGAACTGGGGTGCACGACGTGCGCCTTTGAGTCCGTACTTCTTTCTTTCCTTCATTCTGGGGTCTCTGGTTAAGAAACCTGCCTTCTTGAGAGCAGAACGGAGTTCTGCATCGTACTGAAGGAGTGCGCGGGAGAGGCCGTGACGGATAGCGCCTGCCTGACCGGTAACACCGCCGCCTGCAACGCGGCAAATGATGTCGAACTTGCCTTCGAGCTCGGTGAGAGCTAAGGGCTGACGAACGATGAGCTTTAAGGTTTCGAGGCCGAAATAATCATCAATTTCTCTGTCGTTGATGATGATTTTACCTGTACCATTGTAAACACGAACGCGGGCAACAGAGCTCTTTCTTCTGCCGGTTCCGTAAAAATAAGGCTTTCCTTCTATCATTACTCTGTGCTCCTTTCTTAGTCGATTACTTCGGGCTTCTGAGCAGCGTGGAGATGTTCAGTTCCCTTATAGATGCGAAGTCTGGTTAAAGCTGCGCGGCCGATAGTAGTATCGGGCACCATTCCCTTAACAGCAAGTTCCATAGCCTTTTCGGGCTTTGTAGCCATAAGAGTAGCATACTTAACTTCTTTAAGACTTCCGATATAGCCTGTGTGATGACGATAGTATTTGTTCTCGAGCTTTTTGCCGGTGAGAACTGCCTTTTCGGCATTGATTACAATAACGTGGTCACCGCAGTCAACATGAGGAGTAAACTCGGGCTTACCCTTACCGCGAAGAAGGTCAGCAACCTTTGCAGCGGTACGGCCAAGAGGTTTTCCAGCAGCGTCAACTACATACCACTTACGCTGAATTTCAGCGGGTTTTGCCATAAAAGTGGACATAATTCTTTCCTCCGTTTTAATATCTTTTTTTAACGTGCTTTGCTATTATACCAAGCGGGATTTACTTTGTCAACACATTTTTTAATAAATTTTAATTTAACATTTGCGTTCTCGTTTTTTCTTTAATTTACTCGTTTTTACTCGTTTTTTCTAAATTATTATTTTTGAAAAAATTTACAAAAAAACGCCTCGGAACACTCCGAGGCAGATTTTTTTATTTTGTAAGCAGCCAGAAATAGCCAAGAACAAGAAGACCGAGGACAATTCGGTAATAACCGAAAGCCTTGAAATCCTTTTTCTTGATATATCCAAGCAAGAATTTAATTGCAAGAATTGAAATAATAAAGGCTGTTACCATTCCGACCGCGAGTATTACAAATTCGGTGCCTGTAAAGCTAAAGCCGAATTTGAGTATTTTTAGCAGACTTGCGCCGAAAATTACGGGAACGGCAAGGAAGAAGCTGAACTCTGCGGCAACTGTGCGGGAAACACCAAGAATTATTGCGCCCAGAATTGTTGAACCCGAACGGGATGTTCCGGGGATTATTGATAGCACCTGAAACAGACCGATTAAAAGGGCATCTTTATATGTTAGCGCCTTTACGGAAATAATTTTTGGTTTTCGGTTTGAATTTATGTTTTCAATAACAATAAAGGCAATACCGTAAAGAATAAGGGTTGCCGAAATTACCGTTGCTTCTATCTTTGGGTCGACCAGCAGACCTTCTACAAAATCGTCAAGAAGAATTCCTGCGATAGCGGCGGGAAGCATTGCAACAATAACCTTGAACCAAATCATTATGCTTTTGCGCTTTACAAAGCCTTTTTCCTTAGAAGTGAAGGGCCAAAGTTTGTTCCAAAACATCACGACAACGGCAAGAATTGCGCCAAGCTGTACCACATAATCGAACATTTGCGGGAAGCCTTCACTCACATTTTCAAAGGCAAGTAAATTACCCGCAAGCTTTAGATGGCCTGTGCTGCTGATGGGCAACCATTCGGTTATACCCTCTATTATACCGAGTATTATAGACTTCAAAACATCTAACATTAAATTCACCTGTTTCAGCGTATTGAGGTTGGTTTTAACGCCAACCCCGCCATTATACTACGAAAGAAGTTCTTTGTAAAGTGTAATGTACTGACCTGCAGAAATATTCCAACTGTTATCAATTGTGAGCGCCTTATTACGAAGAGCGGTCCAAGCCTTCTTATCTTGGTACATACCAATAGCACGCCAAACAGTATCTAACATTTCGTGAGCATTATAATTTTCGAAAACAAAACCGTTTCCGTTTTCTAAGGAAATATCGGTTATTGTGTCGTTAAGACCGCCTGTTTTACGGACAATGGGAATTGTTCCGTAACGAAGCGCTATCATTTGGGCAAGGCCGCAAGGCTCACTCATTGAGGGCATAAGGAAAATATCGGCGCCCGCATAGATTTTGCGCGCTAAATCGGGAATGAATCCAAGTTTGAAGGCAACCTTGTCAGGATATTTTTTAGACATTTCATAGAAGAAGGTTTCAAATTCCCAGTCGCCCGAGCCAAGTATTGCAACCTGAATATCGGCTTTGAGCATATCTTCAAACACACACTTAACAAGGTCGAACCCCTTATGTCCCACGAGACGAGAAACTATGCCGATAAGCGCAGTATCTTCCTTTACGGGAAGACCTAAATACTCCTGTAGCTTAGCCTTGTTTACCGCCTTATTTTCGGGGGCATTTGCCGAATAATTTTCAAAAATGGCTTTGTCGGTTTCGGGGTCGTAAACCACGGTATCTATACCGTTTACAATACCGTGAAGTTTATGATGGGCTCTCTCCAAAACAGGATTTAAGCCGTGCGAATAATGGGGGGTAAGGATTTCTTTTGCGTATGTGGGTGAAACGGTTGTAACCCTGTGCGAACATTCAATTGCCGCCTTCATAAGATTTACGCAATCCTCATATTCGACAAGACCTGTATCCTCGCCGGGCAAGCCTAAAACATCGCCTATAAGGTCTCTGCCGTATTTACCCTGATACTGAATATTATGTATTGTAAAAACGGTTTTAATATTAAGGTATCTTAAATCGTGACAGTAGAATCTATCCAGGAAGACGGGAATCATGGCCGTTTGCCAATCGTTACAATGAATAATATCGGGCGCATAGTCTATGTAGGGTAAAATTTCGAGCACAGCGCGCGAAAAGAAGGTGAAACGCTCGGCATCATCATAATGACCGTAAAGTCCTTCCCTTTTAAAGTAATACTGATTATCGATAAGGTAATATATAACCCCGTTATGCCTTGCTTCAAAGATACCGCAATATTGACGGCGCCAAGAAACAGGTACGGTTATTGAGGTTATGAATTTCATTTCGTTTCTTAGTTCTTCGGGTATACTGCTGTAAAGCGGCATAACAACGCGGCAACCGACAAGGCGGCGGCGAAGAGCCTTTGGAAGCGCACCTGCAACATCGGCTAAACCGCCCGACATCGCAAAAGGATAGGCTTCACTGGTAGCAAATAAAACTTTCATAAAATACTCCTAAATTATACCTCTTGATCTTTTTCAATAAAGCAAAGATGTTCTTTTGTGCCCTTAAGCACAAGACCTTTGCCGATAGTAGCGTTTTTATCGGTAATTACGTTATCCAAAACTGCATCTTCACCAACAACCGTGTTCTGAATCAAAATCGAATTTTCAACCACGGCACCCTTTGCAACCTTAACGTCACGGAAGATAATACTGTTTTTAACGGTGCCTTCAATTATACAGTTGTCACCGATAAGTGAATTTTTAACGCTTGACTGTGTGCCGTAACGTGTGGGCATACCGTCACGAACTTTGGTCAAAATCGGTCT
>JAZLEK010000054.1:0-42221 GCA_045615225.1 Acutalibacteraceae bacterium
ATCGGTGAAATAACCATTACACCCCGTCCTCTTGCAGGCTATGATTCCTTTGGTATGTGCTGCAGCGAAAAGGAAATTGGAATTAGCGATGATAATTCGGGAATTATGGATATTACCGAGGATGTAGCAAATGGTACCGACATTAAAAATGTTTATGAGATTGAAGATATCGTTTTCGAGGTTGACAATAAATCTCTTACAAACCGTCCTGATTTATGGGGTCATTACGGAATTGCGCGTGAATTTGCAGCATTAACCGGCAGACCCTTAATGCCTATTGATGGCGTAGACCTTTCTAAATATAATAATCTTCCCAAGGTAGATATGAAAATCGAAGACCCACTTTGTCAGAGATATTCTTGCCTACAGGTTGAAAACATTACCAAGAATGTCAGCCCTGTTAATATGCGTATCCGTCTTTTCTACTGCGGTATGAGAGGTATAAATCTTCTTGCCGACCTGACCAACTATCTTATGCTTGAAATGGGTCAGCCAATGCACGCTTTCGATTCGCGCAAGGTTGAAAAGCTTCGTATAAAGCGCTTTGATAAACCCTTCACCTTTACAACCCTTGACGGTGTTCAAAGAAATATTGATGAAAACACCCTTATGATTTGTAATGACGATACTCCCGTTGCTATAGCAGGTATTATGGGTGGGCTCGATTCCGAAATTGTTGATGATACAACAACCTTAACTCTCGAGTCTGCAACCTTTGACTCTGTTTCTGTAAGAAAGTCTACAGTTCGCCTCGCTCACAGAACAGATGCTTCTATGCGTTATGAAAAATGCTTAGACCCTGAAATGACTGTTCCGGCAATAGCGCGTTTTGTAAAGCTTTTAACCGATATCGATTCGGGTGTTAAGGTAGTATCAAGTCTTACCGACGAAAGAGCATTTACCTACGATACAATAACGCTCGATTTCACAAAGGCATTTATCGACCGTTATACAGGAATAGAAATTTCCAATGATACAATTGTTAAAACCCTTAAGTCTCTTGGTTTTGAAGTAACCTTAAAGGATAATGATTTCACAGTTACAGTTCCTTCCTGGAGAGCAACAAAGGACGTTACAATGAAGGCAGATATCGTAGAAGAAATCACACGTATTTATGGCTACGATAATTTCGAGGTTCATACTGCAAAGGCTCCTTTGGCACCGGTTCGTCCCGACGAAACCAAAACCGTAATTGACAGAGTTAAAGATATACTTGTTAAGCGTTTCTCGCTTCACGAGCTTCATTCTTATGTATGGGCTTATTACGATGAATATAAAGAGCTCGGTATTGAAATTGAAGATAACATTAAGCTCATCGGCGCCGTTAACCCCAACATTGAAACCATCCGTAAATCGATTGTTCCAACTCAGCTTTGTCAGGTTAAGACCAACACCTCTTACAGCAGTGAGTTTGGCGTTTTCGAAATTGGAAGAGTTGTAAACGGTCTTAAGGAAGACGGTCTTTGCAAAGAAGAAACAAAGCTTGCCGTAACCCTTTTCAGCAAGAAAAAGAGTGTGGAAGAGCTTTATTTCGAGCTTCGCGATATGTTGGCGGTTGTAGTCGACGATATTAAGCACAAAGAGCTCACCTTTAAGAAAATAGATGCAACTCATTCCTATCAGCATCTTCGTAACCTTAATGCCGTTATTTGCGACGGCGAGGTTATTGGTGAAATTGGTCTTGTTCATCCCACAGTTGCTAAAAATATCGATAAAAAAGCATCTATTGTTTATTTAGAAATAGATATGGACCTTTTAGCAAAATGCGAAAATGCAAGCATTAAGTATAAAGAGCCAAGCCGCTATCCCGAAATGGAAATCGACCTTTCCTTCATCAGCAACACCTTTGAGCCTATATCTAATGCCATTAAGGCTCAAAACAGTCCTCTTGTAAAGGCTGTAAGGGTGGTTGACACCTACTGTGATGAAAACGGAAAATCAATTACCGTCAGAATTCTTTTCTCTCATAGTGAGCGCACGTTAAACGGTGATGAGGTCAAAGCGGTTACCGATGCTATAATTGCAGACCTTATGGCACAAAATATTGCCCTTAAACAGTAAAAAATAAAAAATTTTTAAGTCCGAAGAAAAATTTCTTCGGACTGTTTTTTTTTGTAATTTTGCACATACTACTTTAAACAACTTAAATTTTGGAGGATAGTATGAAAAAAATCATATCAATATTAATGACAACAGTTTTATTAGTGCTGTTGTTTGCAGGTTGCGGTACAAAAGAGAAGGAAGAAGCGGGAGTTTATTACCTTAATTTCAAGCCCGAACAAGATTCTGCTTGGCAAAAACTTGCAAATGAGTACACAAGACAAACAGGTGTAAAGGTGAATGTCGTTACAGCTTCGCAAGGCACTTATGAGCAAACCCTACTTGCAGAAATAGATAAGGAAGAAGCGCCGACACTTTTTCAGATAAACGGTCCGGTTGGTTTGGAGGCTTGGAAGGATTACGCTATGGATTTAAGCGGAACCGCCATTTATGAAGAACTCGTTTCTGATGATTTTGCATTAAAGGATGGGGACAAGGTTTATGGAGTTGCCTATGTATATGAAACCTACGGACTTATTACAAATGAAAAACTTCTAAACAAAGCAGGGTATGACACGGATGAAATAAATTCTTTTTCAGACCTTAAAAGAATAGCAGAGGATATTACAAAAAGAAAAGACGAGCTTGGATTTTCTGCTTTTACTTCTTCCTCGCTTGCATCGTCTTCAAGTTGGCGTTTTTCGGGACACCTTGCGAATATTCCGCTATATTACGAGTTTGCAGACAAAAATATTGTGGTTCAGCCATCAAAACTTGAAGGAACCTATCTTAAAAACTTCAAAAATCTTTGGGACCTTTATATTAATAATTCAACAATTTCAAAAAACACCATTACATCGGAACAAAACGATGCTGCCGCCGAATTCAAAAATGAAAAGGCTGTATTCTATCAAAACGGCACTTGGGAATATGACAATATAAAAAGTATAGGTGAAGATAATATAGATTTTCTTCCAATATATGCCGGTATTAACGATAAAGAACAAGGTCTTTGCAGCGGTACTGAAAATTATTGGGCGATAAACAATGAGGCTTCAAAGGAAGAAAAAATTGCAACCCTCAACTTTTTAAAATGGGTTGTAACATCTGAAGAAGGAACAAGGGCTTTAGCTGAAGATATGGGATTTTCTGCGCCCTTTAAAAAGGCAAAGAAGGTTGACAATAAACTTGCTGATATTGCGGCAGAATATGTAGATGACGGAAAATATTCGGTCGTTTGGGTGTTTACAACAACACCTAACGTAGATGTATGGAGAAACGAATTAGTAGATGCGCTTTCGGCTTATACGGTTGGAAAACAAAACTGGGATAAGGTTGAAAAAGCGTTTGTAGACGGTTGGGAAACCCAATATAAAGCATCAAAACAATAGTGCAAATGCATTGAGTTTCACAAATTAAAGGAGTAAGTAGGGTGAAAAAATTGCAGCTGCAAACAGGTATTAATCAAAAAAGAACAATAAGAAAATATGCGCCGATTTTTTTATTTCCAACCCTTATTGCCTTTATAATCGGCTTTGTTTGGCCGTTTGTTTGGGGAATTTATTTGTCTTTTTTCAGGTTCAGAACGCTTAATAAGACAACATTTGTGGGCTTTGAAAATTATCAAAAGGCACTAAGTGACGGCAGCTTTTTATATTCTTTTATTTTTACACTTGTTTTCACATTGGCTTCGGTTATTATTATCAATCTGTTATCATTCACAATCGCATATTTTCTGACCCGTTCAATAAAAGGAACAACTTTTTTCAGAACGGTATTCTTTCTTCCTAATTTAATAGGCGGAATTGTGCTTGGTTATCTTTGGAAAATTATATTAGATGCCGTAATTATGAAATATTTTTCTTCATCTCTTGCGCTCAATTCAACCTACGGATTTTGGGGACTTATAATCCTTGTTTGTTGGCAACAGATAGGATACTTCATGATTATTTATATTGCCGGACTTCAAAACGTACCGAGTCAGCAGATTGAAGCGGCAAAAATAGACGGAGCAAACGGATTTCAACTGCTTAAAAATATAACAATCCCCGCCGTTATGCCGTCGATAACGATATGTACCTTTTTATCGCTCACAAACGGCTTTAAAATTTTCGACCAAAATCTTGCGCTCACAGCGGGAAAGCCTTATAACGAAACTGAAATGTTAGCGCTGAATATTTACAATTCTTTTTACGAAAGCACAACAAATATGGGCGTAGGTCAGGCAAAAGCTGTGATATTCTTTTTGGTTGTAGTTATAATAGCCCTTTCACAGCTTTACTTTACAAGAAGTAAGGAGGTGGAGAGCTGATGAAAAGGAAAAATATAAAAGGCATCATAATCAGTTTTTTGTTTTCCATAGTTTCCTTTATTTGGGTTTTACCCGTGCTGATAGTTTTTTATAATTCTTTTAAGAGTAACTCTGCAATAAAGACAGATTTATTTAATTTGCCGTCCTCGTCGAGCTTTGTTGGTATAGAAAATTATATTAAAGGAATTTTTTATGGAAATTACCCCTTTTATTTTGCAATAATTTTTAGTATAATAATTACTATATTATCGGTCGCACTGATACTGCTTTGTACTTCAATGGCTGCTTGGTATATTCAGCGGGTAAATACTGTGTTTTGCAAGGTGTTTTACTATCTGTGCATTTTTTCTATGGTTGTTCCGTTTCAGATGGTTATGTTTACGCTTTCCAAAACAGCTGATAATCTCGGACTTAATACACCGTTTACAATACCAGTAATTTATTTAGGCTTCGGCGCAGGACTTGCTGTTTTCTTGTTCAGCGGTTTTGTCAAAAGCATACCTTTTGAAATTGAAGAAGCCGCAACAATTGACGGAGCAGGTACATTACAACTTTTTTTCGGCGTTATCGCCCCAATAATGAAATCAACCTATATTTCAGTGGGTATTTTACAAACCATGTGGGTTTGGAACGATTATTTACTTCCTTATCTTGTGCTCGATAAAAAAGAATACCGCACAATACCTATTCAGATTCAATATCTTCAGGGAAGCTACGGACAGGTTGATTACGGCGCAACAATGGCGCTTATCGTATTGTGTTTAATACCAATAATTGTTGTATATGCCGTGTCGCAAAAACACATTATCAAGGGTGTTGTTTCGGGTGCTGTAAAGGGATAAAATAACGGAGGAGAATTATGAGAACCAGCGGAATTTTAATGCCTGTATTTTCACTTTCGTCAAAGGGTGGAATAGGTACCTTTGGAAAAGAGGCATATAATTTTGTAGATTTTTTAGAAAAAGCAGGTCAAAGCTGGTGGCAGATTTTACCGCTTAACCCGACAAATTACGGTGATTCACCCTATCAATCTTTTTCGTCATACGCGGGCAACCCCTATTTTATCGACCCTGAAATTTTAATTAAAGACGGTTTGCTTACATGCGAGGAATTTGCTTCGTTTGATTTTGGAGATAATGCCGCCCAAATCGATTACGAAAAGCTTTATAATAACCGCTATAAAATGCTTGAAATTGCGTTTTCAAGGTTTAGCGAAAACGAAGAATACCATAAATTTTGCAACGATAACGCTTATTGGTTAGATAATTATGTTTCGTTTATGGCGTTAAAATCAGCCAATGAAAATAAGGTTTGGAACGAATGGACAAATAACGATAACCCAGACAATAAAGTTTGCGATTTTCATCGTTTTATTCAGTTCCTGTTTTCTAAGCAATGGTTTGCGCTTAAAGAATATGCAAACAAAAAGGGAATTGGAATTATTGGAGATATCCCCATATATGTCGCCTACGACTCGGCAGATGTCTGGTCCGAGCCTCACTATTTTCAATTAGATAAAGATATGAAGCCAACCGCTGTTGCAGGTTGCCCACCCGATGCTTTTGCCGAAGACGGTCAGCTTTGGGGTAATCCGCTTTATGATTGGAAAAAAATGAAGGCGGATAATTTCGCGTGGTGGAAGAAACGTCTTGGCTATGCGCTCAGACTTTACGATAAGGTTAGAATCGACCATTTTCGCGGTTTTGAATCTTATTGGTCGGTGCCTTTCGGAGATAAAACTGCAAAAAACGGCAAATGGGTTAAAGGCCCCGATATGAACCTGTTTCGAGAACTAAAAAAAGAGTTTGGTGAAGATGTTCCCATAATTGCCGAGGATTTAGGCTTTTTAACACCAAAAATACATCGCATGTTAAACCTTTGCGGTTTTCCGGGTATGAAGGTCTTACAGTTTGCTTTTTCAAGCGGAAAAGACAGTGACTATCTGCCTCACAACTATAATAAAAACTGTGTTGTTTACACAGGTACTCACGATAACGACACGGTTTTAGGTTGGTCGTTAGGCCTTTCTGAAGAAGATTTAAAAATGGCTAAAGATTACCTTAATTTGAGCAATAATGAAGAACTGAATTGGAGTATGATAAGAGCGGCAATGATGTCGGTTGCTGATACCTGTATACTTACAATGCAGGACCTCATTTCACTCGGTAGCGAAGGAAGAATCAACACACCTTCAACCTTGGGAGAAAATTGGAAATGGAGAATTTCTGACGGTTGTATTAATGATTGGCTTGCGCAAATTCTCTACGATAAAACTAAAATTGCATTCAGATTAAAAGAAAACGAAGAGCAGGCTTAAGCCTGCTCTTCATTTTGCCAATTTTTACAAACATCAACCATTTTAATATATCTTGAATATTTTTTTAGTTCTTCTATAGTCAGCTCAATTGCGCTGTTGCTGCTTCCGCAAGCAGGGAAGACGGTAGTGAACCTGTTTAAAGATTCGTCCAAATATACCGAAGCGGTTTCTTTGACAGCAAAGGGACAAACACCGCCTACAGCGTGACCGCAAAGTTCTTCCACTTCTTCAAAAGACAGCATCTTTGCCTTTATGCCGAATTCGGCTTTGAATTTAGCGTTATCTATTTTCGCATCACCTGCGGCAACAACTAAAATACAACCGTCATCTTTTTTTAATGATATTGTCTTTGCAATTCTTTCGGGGGCGCATCCAAGCGCTTCTGCGGCAAGTGTAACCGTTGCACTTGAAACATCAAACTCAAGAATTTTATCTTCTATTCCAAACTCTTTAAAATATTCTCTTACCTTATCAATAGCCATATTTATACCTCCGTTTTAAGTATTATAAGTCTACACAAACTTCAAGTCAACAAATAAAACTTTAAAACTTTTTCAAGTTGTGTTATAATAAGAAAAAATTCGTTTGGAGTTAATATGATAATATCATTTGCAATAGTTGCGTTTAACGAAGAAACGTATCTACCTGAATTGTTAAACGATTTAAAACAACAGGATTATCCTCACAGTAAAATAGAGGTCCTACTAATAGACAGTATGTCTACAGATAATACCCGTCGCATTATGGAAGATTTCTCTGCTGAAGATAACGGTTTTTTAGCTGTTAAAGTGTTAGAAAACCCAAAAAAGATTATTCCCTGTGGTCATAATGTTGCCCTTGAAAATTACACGGGAGAAGCTCTTGTTCGTATTGATGCACACGCATCAATGCCGGCGGATTTTATAAGTAAAAACGTTGTTGTTTTAAATAGCGGCGAAATGGCTTCGGGCGGCAGACGACCTAATATTATAGATGATTCAACTCCGTTTAAGGAAACGTTGCTTTCAGCCGAACAATCAATGTTTGGAAGCGGTTTTGCTTCATACCGAAACAGTAATAAAAAAATGTACACATCTTCGCTATTCTGCGGAATGTATAAAAGAGAAATTTACGACAATGTGGGTAAATACAATGAGCTTTTACCGAGGTCTGAAGATAACGATATGACCTACCGTATAAGAAAAGCAGGCTTCAAGCTTTGTTACAGCCCCGATATAGTGTTTTATCAGCATACGAGAAACAGTTTACCTAAAATGCTCAAACAAAAATATCTTAACGGTTATTGGATAGGTAAAACAATGGGCATATCGCCAAAGTGTTTTTCTCTTTTTCATTTTGTGCCCTTTGCCTTTGTTCTTGCAATTATATTTACAACCGTTTTGGCGAGTTTTGGTTTCCCTCTTCTTTCATATCTAATGTGGATAGCCTATATTTCGCTCATTACAGTTATGACTGTGGCAGAGATTATCAAAAAGCCTGTTATAACTAATCTGCTTTTACCGTTTATTTTTTTCTTGCTTCACATTTCTTACGGTGTCGGTACTTTGCTTGGTCTTATCGTAATGCCGTTTTGGGTCAAAAAGGTCAAGAGGTAAAACTATGAGAAACTTTTATTTAAAATATAAAGAGCAAGTTTTATATCTTGTTTTCGGTGTAATTGTTACTCTGGTTAACTGGATAGTTTATGCTTTGTTTGTTGCCGCTATCAATTTTGGAATTACCATAAGCAACCTGATTGCTTGGGTTGCCGCCGTAGTAACGGCGTTCATAACCAATAAATTATTTGTGTTCGAAAGCAAAAAGACCGATAAAATGTCGGTATTTAAAGAAGCGACGGCGTTTTTACTCGCGAGAATTTCAACAGGAATTTTCGAAGTTGTCGCCCCGTCCTTGCTCTTTTTTATCGGTCTTGACGGAATGCTTCTTGGAATTGACGGTTTTTATGCAAAGCTGATAGTAAGCATAATTGTTGTAATTTTAAATTATATATTAAGCAAAAAAATTGTATTTAAAAAGCCTTGAGTTTCTTAACTCAAGGCTTTTACTTTTTTTATCTTACTTTAACCTTAAAATTATTTTTACATCTTGGACAGTTAACGGTGTGTTCGCCCTGTCTTCTTGGAAGCCTAAGCATAACAGAACAGTGAGGACATTTTTTGTAAATATGGGTCTGTCGGTCGTTGTTCATACGTTTTTGTAACGCGAACTTTCCTTTAACCTTGTTTGTAAAATTTAAAATTTTCTGATTTTCTTTTTGTCGGGCCGTAATATTTCTCGAAAACAGCCTTACAAACATCCAAACGAAAAGAGCCGTTTCAACAATATAGACTAAAAAACTTCCAAGAAATAAGTTTATTACAGAAAGAGCAATACAAACAATTGCCAAAACCTTTGAAAGCAAATCAATTCCGTAATAAATATAACGTCCGTATAAAAATTGCTGTATTTTATATCTGAAATTCATCATTCGCTCCTTAACGCTTCAACAGGGTCTTTTTTAGCGGCAATGCCCGAAGGAATAAGTCCGGAAATAAAGGTGAGGGTCATACTTATAATAACAAGTATAATTGCCGCAACGCCCGGAAGCTCCGCGCCTATATTTTCAATACCCGAAAGACTTCTGATAATAGCGTTTGTAGGAATACAAAGCAGTAGGGTAGAAGCAATGCCTATGAAACCGGCAATAAAGCCAACAACAAGTGTTTCGGCGTTAAATACGCGAGAAATATCGCGTTTGGATGCGCCGATTGCTCGAAGTATACCAATTTCCTTTGTGCGTTCAAGCACAGAAATATAGGTTATAATTCCAATCATGATTGAAGACACAACAAGAGAAATTGCAACAAAGGCAATAAGCACGTAAGAAATAACGTTAATAATAGTTGTAATTGAAGACATCATAAGTCCGACATAATCGGTATAGCTTATCTGGTCTTTTTCACCGACACCTGAATTATAGCGTGTAATGGCTTCGGCAATTTTGTCTTTAGCCTCAAAGGTGGCGGTATAAATATTTACCGAAGAGGGAGTATCTTTTGATACAACGCCTAAAGTAGTCAGATTTTGCTCATAGGTTGAGTCTGATACGGTAGCGGGCATAAATAAATCGTAATACTTAGCAAGTTCATTCTCTTTATAACCCTTAACTGCGGTGTCAAGCATAACTGCAAGCTGTTCTTCGGGAATAACGGCAAGTTGCTGTTCTGTAGCCACCTTCATTTGTTCCTTAATCTGTTCGGTGAGCATGGTTCTTACCTGAGCAAAAAGCTCTTCGTCAGACATATCGGCAACATAATTCTTAATGGTTTCCTTATCCATACCCGAATCATTTGCAAAGGATTCAAGCATAATGGTTTCAACATATTCACGAGTGAGAACAGCCATCTGTTTATCTACTTCCGATTTAACAAGCGCCTCGTTTGGAATAGCCATAATATCTTTATAGAGCTTTGCTTTTTCGGATGTCTTAAGACCTTTAATATATTTTTTGAAGTCCTTGGCTTTTTGATTGTTGTCGGGCTCTTCCCAGTCATCAGTCTTAAAGGGTAGAGAAGTGATAATATCAATATCCTTATTATCCTTTTGCGCCTTAACAATCATACTGTCGTTTGTATTTTCAATAATCTTGTCGGTAAGAGCCTTTGTGTAACCGATAGCGCCTGTAAGCATTGCTCCGCCGGCATCAGGGTTGGGTCTTATAATACCGCTTACTCTGATTTCAATACCGTTATCATACATAAATGTAAGACCCGATTCGGTTTCGCTAATATCAATATATCCCTTGCCGTTTGGGTTGATGGAATAAAAATTTGCAGATGGAACTACCCTGAAATTCATATTACAAATTTCTTCATAGCTCCAACTTTTAACCTCGGTATCGAGCTTTTCACCCTCGCCGAGATTTTCCCAAGATTCTTTTGCTTCTTCGGGAGTTGTAAGACCAAGCGCAAGCATTGCAAAGTCGCTCACCTCGTTGTTAGAGTTAACAACAAGCACAACCTCTTTGTAGTTTTTCGGCCAAGAGCCATATATAACATCATATTGTTCGCTGAGCAGCTCACTAACAAGGGCTCCGTCGTTGCCTGCAAGCATTTCTTCATATACATCCATTGGGTTGCTTTGTGGCATCATAGAGGTCATACCTGCCATATTACCCATATTCATACCAATAGTTTCCTGCATAAGCGCCATTGCGTCCGACTTTATAATCTTGCCTTTTTCATCCTTGTAAAAAACATTAAAGGGAATATCGTAAGAATAATCAAGCTCGGTCACGAGCTCTTTTATTTCGGGGTCGCTATCAAGGAACACCTTAAAATCTTTAAGATTATTTTCGGTGTATTTCGGATTGGTCATACTGTTAATAAGCTCGTTTAAAACAGGGCTTGAATATACGGCGTTAAGCTCGTGTTCGCTTTTTTCGGAATTTGCCGACATAAGCGTTAATATAGTTTCGGTCATATCCTGACTTTTAGCGTTTATTGTAAGAGGATATGAAGCAAGCGTTTCTTCTTGAATCCGGTCGATATAAATTTGAATACCGTTAGAAAGCGCAAGAATAAGCGCAATACCAATAATACCTATACTTCCTGCAAAAGAAGTCAGTATGGTTCTTGTTTTTTTGGTCAACAGATTGTTAAGAGAAAGGGATAGCGCGGTGAAAAATGACATAGACTTTTTCTTGCTTTTGCGCTTTGCCTTTTTGTCTTTTTGAGCAGGTGCCGCTACTACTGATTCAGAGGTGTAGGGGTTTGTGTCACCGACAATTTCTCCGTCAATAAGCCTTATAATTCTGGTCGAATATTCTTCGGCAATTTCGGGGTTGTGGGTAACCATAATTACAAGTCTGTCTTCGGCAATTTCGCTTAGCAGCTCCATAATCTGACGGCTTGTTTCAGTATCAAGCGCGCCTGTGGGCTCGTCGGCAAGAAGTATATCGGGATTATTAACCAACGCTCTTGCAATTGCAACGCGCTGCATCTGTCCGCCCGACATCTGGTTAGGCTTTTTGTGCATCTGGTCGGCAAGTCCGACGCGAGCCAAGGCTGTCTTTGCGCGCGAACGGCGTTCAGATTTAGAAACACCCGAAAGGGTAAGGGCAAGCTCAACATTTGCAAGTACGCTCTGGTGAGGTATAAGATTATAAGACTGGAAAACAAAGCCGATAGAATGGTTTCTGTAAGCGTCCCAGTCGCTGTCCTTGTATTTCTTTGTTGAAACACCGTTGATTTCCAAATCACCGCTGGTATACTTGTCAAGTCCGCCAATAATGTTAAGAAGCGTTGTCTTACCGCAACCCGAATGACCTAAAATAGAAACAAATTCATTCTTGCGGAACTCAACGCTGACACCTTTAAGCGCCGAAACCTTAGTATCTCCTGTAGAATACTCTTTGACTATGTTAGTAAGCTTAAGCATAAAATACCTCTTATAATATATTTAATTATTATATTATTCCTTATTTTACCACATTATAACACGTTTTTGTTAACTTATTGTGAATTAAGAAAAAACACCGAGGAATTCGGTGTTTTTTAGTGCTGGTTTTTGATTTAAAAGAAGAACGAAGGAATAAGATAGGTTATTGTTGACATTATAATTCCCGCCGTTAAAACGCCTAAGATTATTGTTATAAAAGCTTTGGCAGGTTTTATATTAAGAATATTAGCAACAAGTGCTCCAGTCCAGGCGCCTGTACCGGGAAGGGGAATAGCAACAAAGAGGAAAAGTCCTAACAGACTTGCTGTATTCATAGTTTTACTCTTGTTTTGTGCCTTTTCATCTATTTTTTCGACAACCTTCCTGAGCCATAAGAAGTTTGTCTTTTTTATAAAATCAAAAATCTTTCTGATGAAAAGAATAATTACGGGTATCGGCAATACGTTTCCAATTACACAAATTGGGAAAGCAATTGTCCAGTCAACACCAAGTAAGGCTGCTGCTATAAGCCCGCCTCTGAGTTCAAGAATCGGCAAAAGGGAAATAATAAAAATTATTACCTCCGGCGAAAGCCAGCTTTTAAAAAAATCTGTGAGCCCTGCAACTAAAGAATCCATATATATACCTCGTTATAAAAATAGTCCGCTTAAAAATTCTGTTATAATGTTCCCTCTACCGTCGGTAAATACGCTGGGTTCACCGAGCAACGGTAAATATACAAAGAAGTAAGCCAAGATACCAAAACCAACAAGTAAAAGAATTACTATTATTAAAAGTATAATATTTGATGTTTTACGAGTATTCTTCTTTTTAGTCGCTTTAATATCTTTTAAAGCACTGACTTCATCCATCAAGCCCAGTTCTCTTTCAGAAGCATCTTCGGGCGGAACAATTGTAAAATTGTTTTCGCTTTTTGATGCGATATCCTTTTCAGCAGACTCATCATTTACCTGTGAAGGTTCTTTTTGTTTTTCTTCTTTGGAAGAATTAAGCTCGGTTGCCTTTGGGGGCACAATCGTGGAATCAGAGCCCATACGCTCCTGGTATGCCATCATTTGTCCTACGTCAAACACATAATTGTGAACATACGTCTTCATAATCTCATGCCTGAGAGCTCTGACGTTTGAAACGACAATGATGGATTGTGGACCGTTTTCAATTATGCACCCACCGTAAATACCCGTTTTAGTAACAAGAGGAATTGCTGTTTTAGGCATATAAATATCGTCGGCTGTCTGAATACCATATGCAGCTTTGTCAAGAGCCTCAAGGGGAAGCTTAACGGCATTTGACAGTATTGAGACACCGTTGTTTTGACCGAAAAGTTCGGTAACAATAATGGTTATTTTGCTTCTTGAAACGTCACGTGCGAGAGTATTGACAAGGCCCTTTGGTGTATCAACCTTGTCCTTAAACATTCTCATTCTGCAACAACCGCTAAGATTAAATTCCATTTCAAAGTCGGATGCAGTTTTGAAATAGATAATGTCGATTTTTAAATTAGACATTTTGGCTCTCCTTTATTTAATACGTAAGATAGTTCGGGGTAGTTATGGCGCAGGCTTTACTTTTCCGCATACGCATGTGTTATTTTCGTCATAACTGTGATTTTCAAGGTTTAAACGTTCAGCACAAGCTTCGTTTTGACAGGAATTCCAATGCTGAGTTTCATCCGTTGTAAAATCGGCAAATGGTTTGTGCGATAAGGCTTCGCCTTGTGTAAAGGTTTCGGTTCCTTTTATGAGACACTTACAAGATTTAAAATAGGTTGTAGGCGTAGTGCAAGTGGCTTCTGATGCTAAGTAAGCGGCTTCGGCTTTTTCAAATGTAAAGGCGTGGTTTTCTGTTATTTGTGTGCCACAGGTTGCGCATTTGTAAATGTGTTTATCTGCATCTTTGTGTTCGAATTTACCAGGTGTGTGGCTGCAGGTAGAGGGGTCTGCCGAGGAGGTTACACTTGAGGCAGCAGATGATGTCGGTGTAGAACTTGAGACAACACTTGAAGAAGTCGCTGTCGATGAAGCCGGAACGTTTTCCGAAGGAACGGATTCACTTGTATTATCGGGTAAGGATTCTTCAGTTCCTGATGTAATACCTGAAGAACTTTCTGATTCGGGAGTTTCATTTACATTAGATGAAGTTTCGGTATCGTCTCTTTCTTTATATCCTAACAAGCCGTTGATATCATACCAGGTTTGAGGATATTTGGTGTTCGGGTTGAGAATTGCTTTATTAACCAAATTTATCTCGTTTGGAGAGGTTATTTTTTTTGCCATAACAACAAAGCGCGCGTTATCGAATTCATTTGAACGGGTAGAAAGGGTAAGAATTTCAGCGTCGTCGCTAATATTGACAGGAACGGTTATAAGCGAACGCTTTTTAGCTTCGTTTATAAAAGCGCTAAAATCTTTTGAATCTTTAAAATCTGTGCGGACATAATTATAAATTTGTCCGTTATCATCTTTAGCGTCGGCATTTGTAATAAATGCGGCGAAAACAAGATATTCGTTTTGCTGATAAAGGGTTTTAAGTTCAATAACAGGATTGTTCTTATAAAAGCTAAGACTATGATAAGAATCAAGCTCGTCAAACATAGTGCCGTTGGTTGAGTTGTGTCCGTAAATAGTAATGTTTTTACTTGTAGTTTCTCTTTCAATGGTACTATTCTTATCAAAGAACAAAGCGCCGTAACGGCTTTTTTCTTTCAACATATTGTGATTCTGATAATATGTGTTATTGGTTGACTGATAAACAGGATTGTTAATTTCTGTTCCTTTAATAGTAAGCCAACCTTTAATATCAGCATTCTTTTTTATCAGGTTGTCAAAAGAACGATAAATACCGGTATCTTCCGATTTATTTTGATTTTGTATATTGAATTCATCTCGAGCTTGGTTTATAAGCGAACTTTGACGGCCTTCGTGAACAAGGTTTCCCACAAGAACTGTAGATGTCACAAGAAGAGCCAAAAGAACAAGCGCGCAGACAAACTTTATCCAATGCCTTTTTATGAAATTTAGAATATTATTAAGAGTTTCTTTTTGTTTAACCTCAGGCTCGGGAATAAAGGAGTTAATATCAAGCTCAACCTTTTCTGTTGTTTCGCTTAATTCTTTTTCATAGGCATCAAAATTATAATTTTCGTCAACTTCGAAAACAGCGAAATTTTCTTCGTGTTTTTGAGTAGGTGTATATTGGGATTCTTCTTCAAAGAAAAAGGCTTCATCATAACTGCGCATACCGCTTAGAGAATTCGGACGGGCAAAAATATATTTCCTTACAATATCAAGAGCAGTTAGAGTAGCGTAGCTTCTTATTCTGTCGCGGCTATAAACAGAAGGAAGCTCAAGTTTTGTTATAAAATACTTAGAGCGGTCGGCTATAGCGATATAAACAAGCCCTACAGATTTATTTTCATTTGCTGTTGGACCTGCGTTGCCAGTAATTCCAACACCAATGTCCGCATCGCTTAACATTCTTACGTTTTTGGCAAGATACATAGCTGTTTCGGCACTGATTGCGCCTTCTTCCATAAGCACGTCAAGAGGTACTGATAAAGCTTCGTTTTTGATGCGGTTAGAATAAGCGGTAATGCCTATTTCAACAACCTCAGAGGCGCCCTGAACAGAGGTGAGCATTTGAGAGAGCATTCCACCTGTACAGGATTCGGCGGTTGCAATCTTGAGTCCAGACTTTTTCAAAAGCTTTACAACTTCATCTGCAAGTGAGTTTGAATCGGTTCCGTATATAACATCGCCAAGTAAAGCTTTAATTTTAAAAATTGCTGCAGAACAAAGTCTTTCGGCTTCGTCTTCGGAATCTGCCGTAGCGGTTATCGATATTTCACATTCATTATCCTTGCAATAGGTAACAACAACAGGATTTTCTTCTGCAAAAAGTGGTTTAATTGCCGTTTCGATTGCAGATTCACCCATACCGAAAACATTAAGCGTATGGTTGACAACGGCTTTGCGTTCAAGACGTTTAAGGTAGGGCGTGATATATGTTTCGAACATGTATGTGAGTTCTTTTGGCGGTCCCGGAAGTAAAATAACCTTTTTGCCTTCAAACGAAATACCTATTCCACAAGCAGTGCCGCGGTCGTTTTTAAAAATCTCTGCGCCTTCGGGTGCTGTGGCTTGCTTATAATTGTTAGGTGTGGGTACCTTGCCTAACACAGAAAAATATTTTTCTATGTGTTCCTTACAAATTTTGTTTTCAACAAGATGAAGACCGAGAGCCTTGCAAACAGCTTCTTTTGTTAAATCATCATCGGTAGGACCAAGTCCGCCGGTTATTATAAGAAGGTCACAAGAGGAAAGGGAATTCAGCACAAGCTCTGATATTCTTCCCATATCGTCATCCACTGTGAATTGTCTTGTGTTTAAGTGACCGAGTTCACGAAGCTTCTTAGATATATATGAAGCATTGGTGTTAAGAATTTTGCCGGACGTAAGCTCGCTGCCGACACAAATCAGTTCAATTTTCATAAAATCCTCCAAATGAGCTAATCAATAAAAATAAATTTAGTGTTTTGTATAGCAGATTTAATAAGTCCGTCGATATCAAGAGACGCTTCGGCTTCTTCACAAAGAGCAATTGTAGGACGGGTTTTGGGGTGCTTGGGAGTGAACACTGTGCAACAGTCTTCATACGGTAAGCAAGAGGTTTCAAATGTATCGATTTTTCTTGAAATTTTGATAATCTCTTCCTTGTCACTGCCAATAAGCGGTCTAAGCACAGGCATTTGTGTTACCGCGTCGGTAACCCCGATTGCGGGAAGAGTTTGTGAAGCAACCTGACCAAGACTTTCACCGGTAATCAGAGCGCCACACTTATGATAAGAAGCAATTTTTTCGGCAATTCGCATCATCATTCTTCTCATAATAAGAGTAAAATACTCCTCGGGACAGTTTTCCGCAATTTTTTCTTGAATTTCAGTAAACGGAACAATTGCAAGTTTGATTGTACCGCAATAAAGAGCAACCTTAGATAAAAGTGTTTTAACCTTTTGTTCGGCGCGTGGACTTGTATACGGGGGACTTGCAAAGTGAATGGCGTCAAGTTTTAATCCTCTTTTTGCCATTGTCCAAGCCGCAACAGGGGAGTCAATTCCGCCCGAAATTAATATAGCGGCTTTACCTGCAGTTCCAACGGGGAGCCCTCCTGCGCCGTGAAGTTGTTCCGCTCTTATATACGCGGCATAATCTCTAACTTCTACCGTTACAATAACATCAGGGTTATGCACATCAACTCTGAGATGGTTGAACTTAGAAAGCAAAGCCGCGCCGACACTTGCGCTGATTTCGGGAGATTTAAAAGGAAAGCGTTTATCTGCTCTTTTGGCTTCAACCTTAAAGGTCTTTGCCTTTTTCATTGTTTCTTCAAGATATTCTTGAGCGCTGTTAAGGATGCACTCCATATCTTTTTCGCAAACTCGAGCTCTTGAAAATGCTGCAATGCCAAAAACTTTTGATACGCGGTCTAAAGCTTCGTCAAAATCAAAGCTGTCATCACACGGTTCGATATATATGGTAGATTGAGCTTTGCGGATAGTGTTTTCTCCGCAGCTTTGCAAAGCAACTTTTAAATTTTTGATAAGAGTATCTTCAAATACGTTTCTGTTAAGACCCTTTAAGGCCAATTCTCCGTTTTTAATTAATATGATTTCCTTCATAATTTAAGCCCTTTTCAATTTTTTTGAAGCCTCTAATAAGGCGTCGCACAGTTTATCAATATCTTCAAAACTATTTTCTCTTGAAAAACTTATTCTAAGTGCGCTGTCAATTCTCTTAGAATCTAATTTCAAGGCGGAAAGTGTGTGTGAAAGTTTGCCCTTTGAACAGGCGCTTCCGCTTGAAACAAAAATTCCTTTTGCATCAAGAAAATGCAGCAGGGTTTCCGACCTGTAACCGACAACTGAAATGTTTAAAATATACGGCAAAGCGTTTTGCGGAGAATTGAACTCAACAATTTTAGTAGATTTAAGCTTATCTTTTGCATAATCGCAAAGTTGTTGCATTTTATCATAAGACGCTTTTATATTTGGGAGTGAAAGTATTGCGCCCTCAAGCGCACAAATAAGCGGTACAGCTTCTGTTCCGGGGCGTAAAGCATCTTGCTGTCCGCCGCCGAAAATAATCGGGGAAATTGTAACGCCTTTTTTCTTGTAAAGAACACCGATTCCCTTAGGAGCGTGAATTTTATGTCCGCTGAAGCTTAAAAGGTCAACACCAAGCTCGTTTACCTTAATACCAATTTTGCCGAAGGCTTGTACTGCATCGCAGTGGAGTAGGGCAGGCGCGCCAACCTCTTTAATAATGTTTGCCGCTTCAAGTACCGGCTGTATAGTGCCGATTTCATTATTGACAAGCATAATGCTGACTAAAATAGTGTTTTTGTTTATTGCATCCTTAAGACTATTATGTGCTACAACTCCGTTTTCGTCAGGTTTAAGATATATAACCTCAAAACCTTTTTGCTCAAGATTTTTCATAACCTCAAGCACCGAAGGGTGTTCGATTTCGGTAGTAACAATACGGTTACCTCTTTTAGCGCGGGACTGAACCGCGCCGCGAATAGAAAGATTGTTCGCTTCTGTACCGCCCGAAGTAAAATAAATTTCGTCACTTCTGGCGCCTATTGTTTTTGCGCAAGTTTCTTTGGCAGAAATAATAAGGTCTTCTGCGTTTATGCCGATTGTATGAAGGGAAGAGGGGTTTCCCCAATTTTCAGTCAAGGCGTTATTCATATACTGAATAGACAAATCACAAGGCTTTGTGGTTGCGCTGTTGTCCAGATAAACTATATTTTTCAAACTGTCACCTCAAGGTTTTGAACAATATATGCACATATTCTTAAACATTATACTATATATATTAAAATTTAACAATAGTAAATTCGTTTTTTTGTCGAAAAAATTTTTGAAAAAAACTTTTTTTAAAAAGCAAAAAAAGTACTTGCTTTTTTAGGAGGTCTGTAGTATAATACTTTAGCATTTGATTACACCTGTGTCCTAATAGGTGGGTTTGATGCCGAATTGTCGACATTAAAGCGGATGGTCCTCTGTCACTGGATGATATGAACATCTGGAAATTTTAGGAGGAAATTGATTATGATGGATGCTGTTAAAAATCTCACAGCAGGAATGATGAAGGAAGATGCTCCTGTCATCGAAATCGGTAGCACTGTTCGCGTACACGTTAAAATTCGCGAAGGTGAGCGTGAAAGAATTCAGATGTTCGAAGGAACCGTTATCGCTAAGAACAACAGCGGTATTGCTGAAACCTTTACTGTAAGACGTGTTTCTTACGGTGTTGGCGTAGAGCGTGTGTTCCCTGTACATTCCCCCAATGTAGCTAAGGTCGAAACGATTAGAAAAGGTCGCGTTCGCAGAGCTAAGCTTTACTATCTCCGTGATAGAGTTGGTAAGGCAGCAAAGGTTAAGGAATCTATCTAAATCTGATGCGAGGAAAGGAGACTGCGGACTACGCTGTCTCCTTTTGTTTTTTATTACTTTTTGAGGTGCTTTTATGGATTATAAAAGAGGTTTTGATGTTGAAACCTTAGATGAAATCAATGAAGATATTGATATAAAGAAATCAAAATTCACCGAACTTTTTGATTGGTTCGATACTGTTGTAATTGCTCTCATATCTGTTGTTATCATTTTTTCGTTATTTTTCAGACTTGCCACAATAGTTGGACCTTCAATGCAAAACACACTGTACAGCGGCGAAAGGGTCATTATAACTAATTTTCTTTACAAGCCGCAATACGGAGATGTTGTTGTAATTTCAAGAAATATGAACAACTCTGTCGAAGGTGTAATCACCGACAGAGAACCTATAATAAAGCGCGTTATTGCAACCGAAGGACAATATGTTGATATTGATTTCGAAGAGGGAAAGGTATATGTTGGTGCAGACCTTAGTAATATGGTCGAGCTTGACGAGCCTTATGTTAACGGTCCGACAAATCTTAAATATGATATAGAGTTTCCCGTTTATGTGAAAGAGGGACATATTTTTGTGCTTGGCGATAACCGTAACAATTCAACCGACAGTCGTTCGTCCTCAATAGGCGATTTAGGTCTTGTTGATGAAAGATATGTTTTAGGCAAAGCTGTTTATAGAGTTTGGCCGTTTGATGCTATCGGAGGAATATACGGTAATGAGTAGCGAAATGCAATATATTCAGTGGTTTCCGGGTCATATGACCAAAACCCGTCGCAAAATTCAAGAAATTTTGCCCATAATAGATGCCGTAGCTGAAATTGTAGATGCAAGAATTCCGGTTAGCAGTCGTAATCCCGACCTTAATGATATCATTAAGGACAAGCCGCTTATGATATTGCTTAATAAGTGTGATATGGCTGACCCGAAAGAAACTGCCAAATGGATAGAATACTATAAAAAGCAAGGTATTTCAGCGATACCTATTGACTGTAAAACGGGTAAAGGTCTTTCTAATTTCAAAGATATTGTAAAAGAAACTCTTGCAGAAAAGTTAGAGCAATATCGTGAAAAAGGTATGGTAGGTAAACCGCTTAGAGTTATGGTTGTAGGTATTACCAATGTTGGTAAATCTACCTTTATAAACCGCATTGCAGGAAGTAGCAGGGTTAAAGCCGAAAACCGTCCCGGCGTTACCAGAGGTAATCAGTGGGTTACAATCGATAAACAACTTGAACTTTTAGATACCCCCGGTGTGCTTTGGCCAAAGTTTGAAGACCAAATGGTTGCCGAAAGATTAGCTTTTACAGGCGCCGTTAAAGACGGAGTTTTAGATATTGAGCTTTTGGCTGTCAGACTTCTGGAAAATCTAACTAAAAATTATCCTGAACTGCTGACGGCAAGATATGGCATAACGGATTTTGATTTTGATGCATATGATTTACTTTGCGCAATCGGTAAAAAACGCGGAATGGTAATAAGGGGCGGTGAAACCGACACCGAAAGGGCGGCAGCAATGCTTCTTGAAGAATTCCGCAACTGTAAAATCGGAAGAATCAGTCTTGAAAGGGTTGAAGAAAATGCCTGATTTCGAACTTGAAAAACAGGCCGTTTCAAATGGCTTTTCTTTTGTTTGCGGCGTTGACGAAGCGGGCAGAGGTCCTCTTGCAGGGCCAGTTTGTGCCGCCGCGGTAATATTTGCGCCTGATACAGAACTTGACGGCGTGAATGATTCGAAAAAGCTCAGTGAGAAAAAAAGGGAAGCTCTTTTTGATGTGATTTGTCAGAAAGCCGTGGCTTATTCTGTTGCTTTTGCCTCGGTTGAGGAAATTGAAGAACATAATATTTTAAATGCTACATATCTGGCGATGAACCGCGCAATAGAAGGGCTTAAAATTAAGGCAGATTTTGCGCTTATCGACGGTAACCGCATTCCTAAAGATATTAAAATAGACTGTCAAACGGTAGTGAAGGGTGATTCAAAATCACTTTCTATTGCTGCGGCTTCTATACTTGCCAAGGTAACGAGAGATAGGCTTTTAATGGAATATCACGAGAAGTATCCGCAATATAACTTTGCAAAACATAAGGGCTACGGCACCGCAGAACATATGGAGGCTATAAGAAAATTCGGTATCAGCGAGGTTCACAGACCGTCTTTTCTTAAAAAAATATGAGTTTTGAAAAAGAAATAGGAAGAATAGGCGAAGAGCTTGTCGCCAATTGGCTTAAGTCTAAAGGATATATTATAGTTAAACAAAACTTCAGAAGCGATTACGGTGAAATAGATATCGTTGCGGAAAGCCCGAAAACAGTGGTTTTTGTCGAGGTTAAAACCCGAAAGTCAGATTCTTTTACCGCGCCAAAGGATGCTGTGGATAAATCAAAACAAAGAAGGCTTGCCATCACCGCAAAAAGCTTTCTTAAAAAGGCCTTTCTTACCGATATGAATTATCGGTTCGATATTGCCGAAGTAACCTACGCAAAAGGCGAAGATGGTTCGGTAAAATACTCCCTTAATTATATTAAAAACGCATTCTTTTACGATTTAAATACAGATTAAATTAAAATCTTTGACATTATTGGAATTTTATTATACAATACATAAATAAACATAAAGGAACGGAGATACGTAATGCTTTATAACAGTACTCGCGACAATTTACAAACGGTTGAATCTGCCTATGCTATCGCGCACGGAATTTCAAAAGAGGGCGGACTTTTTGTTCCTCAGACAATTCCTGCTTTAACCGAGGCGGATTTTAAAGTTCTTAAGGATATGACTTATGTAGAAAGAGCAAAATATATTTTAAAATTTTTCCTTACCGATTTTACAGATGAAGAGCTTGATTATTGCGTTAAAGGCGCGTACCTTGGCTCTTTTGATAACGAGCTTCCTGCTCCGCTTTTTGCTCTTGATAACAATGTTAACATTCTTGAACTCTGGCACGGTCCTACCTGCGCATTTAAAGATCTTGCGCTTCAAATTCTTCCTTATCTTCTCACAACCTCTTCAAAAAAGGTGGGTGACGGCAAAAAAACCGTAATCCTTGTTGCAACTTCGGGTGATACAGGAAAGGCTGCTCTTGAGGGCTTTAAAGATGTTGAAGGCACCGAAATTATGGTCTTTTATCCAAACGACGGTGTAAGCGCAATGCAACAGCGTCAAATGAACACTCAAGAAGGCAAAAACGTTTATGTTTGCGCAATTAACGGTAATTTTGATGACGCTCAAACAGGCGTTAAAACTATTTTCACAAACGATGATATTAAAACTCTTTTAAGCAATAATAATATGGAGTTTTCAAGCGCGAACTCAATTAACTGGGGTCGTCTTGCTCCTCAGATTATTTATTACATTTCTTCTTACTGCGATTTAATGGATAAGGGAGAAGAGTATCTTAAAGACGGCTTCAATGTAGTTGTTCCTACAGGTAATTTCGGCAATATTCTTGCCGCTTATTATGCGCGTCAAATGGGTGCGCCTATAAACAAACTTATTTGCGCTTCTAACTCTAATAATGTTCTTACCGATTTCCTTAAAAACGGAACCTACGACCGTAACCGTGATTTCTATACAACGGTTTCTCCTTCAATGGATATTCTTATATCTTCAAACCTTGAGAGAATGCTTTATGAACTTACAAACCATAACGATAAACAGGTAGCCGCTTGGCAATCTTCGCTCACAACTGAAGGTAAATACACAGTAAGCGATGAAGTTTTAACAAAACTTAAAGAACTCTTCTTTGGTGGATATTGTGATGAAGAAAGCACCTATCAAACTATCAAAGAAATCTTCGAAAAACACGGTTACTTAATAGATACTCATACCGCTGTTGCTGTAAGTGTATATAATGATTACAAGGAACAGACAGGTGATAATCGTCCTGTTGTTATCGCTTCAACCGCAAGTCCTTATAAGTTTGCAAACAGTGTTTTAGAAGCGCTCGGTCAAACCGTTCCCGAAAACGAATTCGATGCCGCAAGTAAGCTCAGCAGCAGCACAAACACAAATATTCCTGCCCCCATTGCTGCGCTTGAAAATGCAACCATTCGTTTTAATAATGTTTGCGAAAAACAGGATATGAATAAAGTGGTATTAAACCATTTGGGCATAACCCTTTAATAAAGCAAAAAACGCCCGTTGGGCGTTTTTGTTTTGATTAAACCTTTGCTTTAAATGTGTTGCAGGCGGTTTCCTTGCTGTTTCGGCAGCTTCCGTTACCGACCTCAATGCATCCTGCATAGCATTTATTACCCTCGTGATGATAGTAACAATTAACTACATCACACTTAATTCCGGAAATCATTTTTTCGGGTGAGCAATCAGAGTTTGCACAACTATTCATTTTTAATTTTCCTCCGTTTCAATTAAAAAACTTTTGACTTTTAAGGGTCATAATTATTGTTTGAAATTATTTTAAATCTATTCATAAAAAGAGGTGAAAAAGTTTGAGCATATTTGCGATTTCCGATTTACATTTGTCGCTTGGCACAGATAAACCAATGGAGGTTTTTGGTTGGGATAACTATGTTAGCAGAATACAGGCAAATTGGAAAAGAATGGTAAAAGATGAAGATACCGTGGTAATGCCGGGAGATTTTTCCTGGGCGCTTAAACTCGAAGAAAGCCTTGAAGATTTTAAGTTTTTGGAAAGCTTACCCGGAACAAAAATTTTGTTTAAAGGTAATCACGACCTGTGGTGGTCGACAGTAAAAAAAGTTAACGAATTTTTTAAAAAAAATAATATAACATCTGTAAAACTTGTTTTTAATAATGCCATTGAAGTCGAAGATTTTGCAGTATGCGGCACAAGAGGATGGTTGTTTTCGGGTGCCGAGGACGATAAAAAAATAATCGCCAGGGAAGCGGGAAGATTAAGACGTTCTTTAGAGGAAGCGGTTAAAACCGAGAAAACACCTCTTGTGTTTACCCACTATCCTATAGCTTATGGCGGCGAGTTTTGTGCGGAACTTGTTGACATACTTGAAGAGTATAATATTAAAACCGTCTATTACGGACATATTCATGGCAACGGATTTAATAATGCAATACCCGAATTTAACGGCATAAAGCTCAAACTTGTGTCCTCAGACTGTATGAATTTTGTGCCTTATTTAATAAAATAAAATATTTTAATATTTTTTTAAAAAATTAGTAGAAAAAATTGTTAATATATGGTATATTAATATTTGAACGTTTAAGCGCAAAAGCGCTAAGTTAATTTTTCGGAGGTAAAAATTATGAGTTTAAAGGCTTCAAACAAAATCGATACCAATAAGTACGAGCTTGAAATTGCTATTGATAGCGCGTCTTTTTGTGATGCGATTCAAAAGGTATATAAGAAAGAAGCAAAGAATATTACAGTAAAGGGTTTCAGAAAAGGTAAAGCTCCTCTTCATATGATTGAAAAGCTTTACGGCGAAGCAGTTTTCTTCGATGATGCTCTTAACTATCTCTACGAAGGCGCTCTTCTCGGTGCAGTAGAGGAAGCAAATCTTAAACTTGTTGATGTTGAAAAGACAGACGTTGCTTCTGTCAGCAAGGCAGACGGCGCAGTTCTTAAGGTTACAGTTGTAGTTGAACCCGAAGTTGAACTCGGTCAGTATAAAGGTCTTACCGCAGAACGTGTAACTCCTGCTGTGTCAGATGATGAAATCAAGGCTGAACTCGACCGTTTAGCAGACAGAAACTCTCGTATCGTAACCGTTGAAGACAGAGCTGCTGCTATGAACGATATGACGGTCATTGACTTTGAAGGCTTTGTTGACGGTGTTGCTTTCGAAGGCGGAAAAGGCGAAAGCTATACCTTAACTCTTGGTTCGGGTCAGTTCATTCCCGGATTTGAAGAGCAGATTGTTGGTCACAACACCGGTGATGAATTTGACGTTAACGTTACTTTCCCTGCAGAATATCAGGCAGAGGAACTCGCAGGTAAAGACGCTACCTTTAAGTGCAAACTTCACGAAATCAAGGCTAAGGAAATGCCTGTTATCGATGATGAGTTTGCTAAAGATGTAAGTGAATTCGATACTCTTGATGCGCTTAAAGAAGACATTAAAGCAAAAGCTCTTGACCGCAAGGTTAAAATTGCAGACGAAGATGTTGAAAATCAGCTTATTGAAGCTGTTGTTGAAGGAATGAAGGCTGAAATTCCCGAAGCTATGATTGAAAATCGTTCTAACGAGAGCGTTCGTGAATTTGATTACAGACTCAGAAGTCAGGGAATGGACCTTGAAACCTATCTCAAATATACCCAGACTACAATTGACGATTTTAAAGCTACCTTCCGTCCTCAAAGCGAAAAGCAGGTTAAAATGCGTTTAGCTTTAGAAAAAATCGTTGAGATTGAAGGTCTTACCGCTAGTGATGAAGAAATTGCTGCTGAATACGAGAAGATGGCTGCTTCTTACGGTATTGAAGTGGAGCAGGTTAAGGCCGCTCTTCCCGAAAGCGAAATTATTGGAAGTCTTGCTTTAAATAAGGCTATTGACCTTGTTAAGTCTTCTGCAGAAATCAAAGAAGTAGCAGAAAAGACTGAAAAGAAGGCTGCAGCAAAGAAACCTGCCGCTAAGAAGTCTACTGCTAAGAAGACAACCAAGAAGGCAGAAACCGAAGAAAAAACTGAAGAATCTGCTGAATAATAGTTTATAATTTGTCAGACTTGTTCATAATGTTTTAAGAGGTGATTAAATATGGCTATGACAATTCCTTACGTTGTGGAACAAACAAGCAGAGGCGAGCGTTCTTATGATATTTATTCTCGTCTTTTAAATGACAGAATTATAATGTTGCCCGATCAGGTAGATAATAATTCTGCAAGTCTTATAATTGCACAGCTTTTATATCTTGAAGGACAGGACCCTGAAAAAGACATTAGTTTTTATATCAACAGTCCGGGCGGAAGCGTTTCGGCCGGTATGGCAATATATGATACAATGCAGTATATTAAATGTGATGTTTCAACAATTTGTATCGGTATGGCCGCAAGTATGGGCGCGTTTCTTCTTGCCGCAGGTGCAAAAGGAAAGAGATATGCTCTTCCCAACAGTGAAATTATGATTCATCAGCCATTGGGTTCGGCAGAGGGTCAGGCAAGTGATATTCTTATTCATGCCCGCCACATTGAAAAGACAAGAAACACACTTAACAGAATTTTAAGTGAACGCACAGGAAAGCCGCTTGAGATAATTGAGCGCGACACCGAACGCGATAACTTTATGTCGGCAAAAGAGGCTATGGAATATGGCCTTATCGATAAGGTTATTGAAAAACGCTAAATTAAACGTGAAAATCTCCATATGAATATGGAGATTTTCTTGCTGTTTATCAGCCAACAAATCTTAACCAAAATTTGCCAAAAAGGTAGGTTTTTTGGTTTTTAAAAGGAGAAAACTATGCCAAACGGCGAAAACAATCTGAAAGAAATCCGTTGTTCGTTCTGCGGGAAAAGTGAACATCAGGTGGAAAGGCTTATTGAAGGTCCGGGTGTTTATATTTGTGATGAATGTATCGATTTTTGCAGCACATTGTTAAACCCACAAGAATTTTCTGCGCCTGTTCCAAAAAAGGATAAAAAAGCGCAACAGGAATTTGTTTTACCTAAACCAATGGATATTAAAGCCCATCTTGATGAATATGTCATAGGTCAAGATGAAGCAAAAATATCACTTGCGGTTGCAGTATATAATCATTATAAGCGTATTTTCAAATCAGACAAAACCGATGTTGAGCTCAATAAAAGTAATGTTTTGTTGCTTGGCCCAACAGGTGTAGGAAAAACTCTGCTTGCTCAAACTCTTGCAAAATCTTTGGGAGTTCCTTTTGCAATTACTGATGCAACAACCTTAACCGAAGCGGGTTATGTGGGCGAAGATGTCGAAAATATTCTTCTCCGTCTTATTCAAGCGGCCGACTTTGATATTGCAAAGGCCGAAAAGGGAATTATATATATCGACGAAATAGATAAAATTGCGCGAAAAAGCGAAAACACAAGTATCACACGTGATGTAAGTGGTGAAGGAGTTCAACAAGCTCTTCTTAAAATACTTGAAGGTACTGTGGCAAATGTTCCTCCCGGTGGTGGCAGAAAGCATCCGCAACAGGAATTTATTCCTATAAATACAACAAATATTCTCTTTATTTGCGGTGGCGCATTTGATGGAATTGATAAGATTATTGAGCGTAGAAAAGGCGGCTCAAGTCTTGGCTTTGAACAGGATGTAAAATCCAAAAAAGAGCTTGAAGCCTCTGATTTTTATAAAGAAGTAACCCATAAGGATTTGGTAAAGTTTGGTATAATACCCGAACTCGTAGGAAGAATTCCCGTTATAACAGGTCTTTCCTCTATGGATAAAGAAACCCTTATCAAAATAATGACTGAGCCTAAGAATTCGATTATTAAACAGTATCAGGCATTATTTGCGATTGATAATGTTGAACTTGAGTTCAGTGATGATGCGCTTGAGTATATTGCAGAACTCACAATTGAAAGAAAAACCGGTGCGCGCGGTCTTCGTTCAATTATTGAAAAGGTACTTCAGACACCTATGTTTGAAATTCCGTCCGACGATACGGTAGAAAAGGTAATTATAACCAAAGAAACTGTCGAGGGCGGTAAACCCGAAATCATCAGAACAACAAAAACAAAGGCTAAAAAACAAGCGTAATATGCATATATGCAGACATAATCGCATATTTATGCATAGTCGATTGTTGATTATAGATAAAAGAAACTATACTTTTATCTGTTTTATATAAGTAATTAACAATGTTTCAAAAACCGCTTGACTTTTATGCGAAAAAGTTGCATAATTATGCACAACGAATTATAACTTTCCGGAGGAAACAAAAATGGATAAGTCTCAAATCAAAAAAGTAGTTCTTGCATATTCCGGAGGTCTTGATACCTCTATCATAATTCCTTGGCTTAAGGAAAACTACAATAATTGCGAGGTTATTGCGGTTTCAGGTGACGTAGGACAGGGAACCGAGCTTGACGGTCTTGAAGAAAAGGCAATCAAGACAGGTGCTTCCAAGCTTTATGTTCTTGACCTTAAGGATGAATATGTTGAAGATTATATATGGCCTTGCCTTAAGGCAGGAGCTGATTATGAAAGCTATCTTCTCGGCACATCCCACGCCCGTCCTTGCATTGCTAAGGGTCTTGCAGAAATCGCAATTAAAGAGGGCGCTGATGCTATATGCCACGGCTGTACAGGTAAGGGTAACGACCAGGTTCGTTTCGAACTTACTTTAAAAGCTTTTGCTCCCGAAATGGCAATCATTGCTCCTTGGCGTGAGTGGGAAATCAAGTCCCGTGAAGAAGAAATCGAATATGCAGAGGCTCATAACATTCCTCTTAAAATAAACAGAGAAACCAATTATTCAAAGGATAAGAACGTTTGGCATCTTTCTCACGAAGGTTTAGACCTTGAAGACCCCGCTAATGAGCCTATGTATGCAAAGGAAGGCTTCCTTGAAATGTCGGTTGCTCCAGAGCAGGCTCCCGATGTTCCTACATACGTTACAATTCATTTTGAAAAGGGTGTTCCCACCGCTATCGACGGTAAGGAAATGAAGGCTCTTGCCATTGTTGAAAAGCTTAATGAACTTGGCGGAGCAAACGGTATTGGACTTCTTGATATTGTTGAAAATCGTCTTGTTGGTATGAAGAGCCGTGGCGTTTACGAAACTCCCGGCGGCGCTATTCTCTACAAGGCTCACGAGCTTCTTGAAATGCTTTGCCTTGACAGAGAAACCTCTCATTACAAAAAGTTAGTTGCTCAGAAGTTTGGAGAACTCGTCTACTTCGGTCAGTGGTTCACACCTCTCCGTGAGGCAATTTCTGCTTTTGTTGACAAAACACAGGAAACCGTTACAGGTGATGTAAAGGTTAAACTTTACAAAGGTAATATTATCAACGCCGGCGTAACCTCTCCCTATACCCTTTATGATGACGAAGTTGCTTCCTTCGGTGATGACGGCGGCGCTTACGACCAGAAGGATTCTGCAGGCTTTATCAACCTTTACGGTCTTCCCATCAAGGTTAAGGCAATGCTCGATAAGAAGAGGGAGCAAAAATAATGACAAAGGTTTTTATTGACGGAAGTCAAGGTACAACGGGTCTTCGAATATTCGACAGACTCAGCGCAAGGGAAGATATAGAACTAATAACCCTTCCCGAAGAACTTAGAAAAGACCTTGATGCCAGAGCTAATGCAATAAATTCCTCAGATATAACATTTCTTTGCCTTCCCGATGCCGCCGCAATAGAGGTGGCCGAGAAAGCTAATGATAATGTAAGAATACTCGATACTTCCACTGCCCACCGTACAAGTGAGCAGTGGATTTACGGTTTTCCTGAGGTGTTTGAAAACGGCTTTGAAAGAATAAAAGACGCAAACAGAGTAGCTGTGCCGGGTTGTCATGCAAGCGGATTCATCGCTCTTGTAAAACCACTTGTTGATGCAGGTGTTTTACCAACAGACGCTCTCATAACCTGTCATTCTATAACAGGCTATTCGGGTGGCGGAAAGGGTATGATAGCCGAATATGAAGGGGAAAACAGACCTTTCATTTTCGACGCCCCCCGTCAGTATGCTCTTGCTCAACAGCATAAGCATTTAAAAGAGATGAAAGCTATAACAGGCATAGAAAATGCACCCATTTTCTGTCCAATTGTTTCAGACTTTTACAGCGGAATGTGTGTTACCGTACCTCTTTTCAAAGCACAACTTAAAAATGCTGATATTAATGATATTAAGGCAATTTATAAAAACAAATATAACGGACCCATCGTTAATTTCCTTGATGATATAGGCGAAAACGGACTTGTTTCTGCAAATGGAATTATGGGTAAAGATAATATGCAAATTTTTGTTGAGGGTAATGACGACAGAATACTTCTTATTGCCCGCTATGATAACCTCGGTAAAGGCGCTTCGGGCGCAGCCCTACAGTGTATGAACATTATGATGGGTGCCGATATAACAACAGGACTAGATATTTAAGGTGATATAATGCAGTTAATCAGTGGCGGCGTTTGTGCCGCAAAGGGATTTAAAGCCAACGGAATTCATTGTGGAATCCGTAAAAATCGCTCAAAGCGCGACCTTGCTTTAATAGTTAGTGAAAAAAGAGCGGCGGCCGCAGGCGTTTACACAACGAACCTTGTTAAAGGCGCGCCAAATATTGTTACCAAAGAGAATATATCAGATGGCTATGCAATAGCGGCAGTCTGCAACAGCGGAAACGCAAATACCTGTAATGCAAACGGTATTGAAATTGCCAAAGAAATGTGCACTCTCACCGCAAATGCGCTCGGTGTTGACGAGAAGGACATAATTGTTGCTTCAACAGGCGTTATCGGACAACCTCTTGATATTACTCCTATTAAAAATGGAATTCCTTCACTTGTAGAGGGTCTGTGCTATGACGGCAGTCTTGCCGCAGAGGGTATTATGACCACAGATACCAAGCTTAAAGAGATTGCGGTAAGCTTTGAAATAGGCGGCAAGGAATGTAAAATAGGCGGTATTGCCAAGGGTTCGGGTATGATTCATCCAAATATGGCTACAATGCTTGTGTTTATCACAACCGACGTTGCAATTTCCCCCGAAATGTTAAATAAGGCTCTTTCAGCAGATATTAAAACCACCTTTAATATGGTTAGTGTTGACGGAGATACCTCTACCAACGATATGGTAACGGTAATGGCTAACGGTATGGCAGAAAACGATATAATAACCGCAGAGGGTGAAGACTTCAATACATTTTGCAAGGCACTTAACACAGTAAATGTTCAGCTTTGCAGAATGATAGCGGGCGACGGCGAGGGCGCAACCAAGCTTCTTGAATGTGCCGTCAGCGGCGCAGAAAACGATACTATAGCAAAAATCGTTGCAAAGTCGGTTATTTGTTCCTCTCTTACAAAAGCCGCAATGTTCGGCGCCGATGCCAACTGGGGCAGAGTCCTCTGTGCAATAGGCTACAGTGGTGCTAGTGTTGATGTAACTAAAATTGACGTTTCGTTCAAGTCTAAGGCAGGAGAAATTCTTGTTTGTAAAGACGGCGCAGGGGTTGATTTTTCCGAAGAAAAGGCAAAAGAAATTCTTCTTTGCGAAGAAATTGAGATACTTATAAATCTTAATAGCGGTAACGCATCAGCTTTAGCTTGGGGTTGTGATCTCACCTATGAATATGTTAAAATTAACGGAGATTACCGTACTTAATAGGAGTTATTTATGATAACAAACGCTCAAAGAGCAGAGATATTAGTTAACGCTCTGCCTTATATTAAAAAGTATTACAACAAGGTTATTGTCGTAAAATACGGCGGTAACGCTATGATAAACGAAGAACTTAAAAATGCTGTTATGGGTGACCTTGTGCTTCTTAGCACCGTTGGTATTAAGGTTGTTCTTGTTCACGGCGGCGGCCCCGAAATTTCGGGTATGCTTACTAAAATCGGTAAAAAAAGCGAGTTTGTAAACGGACTCCGTGTTACCGATGCCGAAACGGCCGATATTGTTCTTCAGATACTTGCAGGAAAAATTAATAAAACCCTTGTTAACCATTTGCAAAACAGTGGCGGAAAGGCTGTTGGTTTGTCGGGTATGGACGGCCATCTTATCGAAGCCGAAATTAAAGACCCCGCTTTAGGTTTTGTTGGTGAGATTACCGATATTAATATCGAACCTGTTACCGACCTTTTAGATAAGGGGTATATTCCAGTTATTTCAACCGTTGGTTGCGATAAAGAGGGAAATGTTTATAATATTAATGCCGATACTGCAGCGGCTCGAATTGCAAGCGCGCTTGGCGCCGAAGCATTATTCCTTATGACCGATATCGTAGGACTTCTTCGCAACAAGGATGACGAATCTACCCTTATTTCAAGCGTTTGTGTTAGCGAAGCGCCTCAGCTTATGCGCGAGGGAGTAATATCGGGAGGTATGATTCCTAAGGTTGAGTGCAGCGTAGAGGCTATACGCCAAGGCGTAAACAGGGTGTTTATGCTTGACGGCAGAGTGCCCCACTCACTTCTCATTGAAACCCTTACGAATGAGGGTATTGGTACAATGCTCTACGGAGGTTAATTAAATGAGCATCATTTCTATGGATAATACTTTTATCGCCTCTACTTATGGCCGTTTTCAAATAGAACTCGACCACGGTAAAGGCGCAAAGCTTTATGATACAAACGGTAAAGAGTACATAGATATGGGTACGGGCATTGCCGTCAATGTTTTCGGCGTGTGTGATGATGAGTGGACAGGCGCTGTTAAAGCCCAACTCGATAAACTTGCCCATACTTCAAACCTTTACTATACCGAACCTTGCGCTAAATTAGCTAAGCTTTTGTGCGAAAAAACAGGTATGAAAAAGGTTTTCTTTTCAAATTCAGGCGCCGAGGCTAACGAATGTGCAATTAAAACCGCACGACGTTACAGTTTTCAAAAATACGGAGAGGGCAGAAGCACCATCGTTACTCTGAAACAATCCTTCCACGGCAGAACGGTTACAACCCTTGCCGCAACGGGGCAAGATTCTTTCCATACCGAGTTTGGTCCCTTTACCGAGGGCTTTGTTTATGCCAAAGCTAATAATACCGAATCGGTTATTGAACTCGCAAAGCAAAATAACGCTTGTGCAGTTATGATGGAGCTTGTTCAGGGTGAAGGCGGAGTTATGAAGCTTGATGAAGCCTTTGTAACCGCTGTTGCCGAATTTTGTAATAAGAACGATATTTTACTTATTATCGATGAGGTCCAGACGGGTAACGGCAGAACAGGCAGCCTTTATGCTTATCAGCAGTTTGGAATTAATCCCGATATTGTTTCAACAGCAAAAGGACTTGGTGGAGGACTTCCAATAGGCGCTACAATGTTTGGCGCAAAAACAGAAGGCGTTTTAAACCCGGGCTCTCACGGCTCAACCTTTGGCGGCAACCCTGTTTGCTGTGCGGGCGCATATAATATTATTTCAAGAATTGATGATAAGCTTTTGGCCGATGTTAAGACTAAGAGTGAATATATATTTAAAGAACTAAGTGATGCAGAAGGAATTAAATCTATTAGCGGTATGGGTCTTATGATAGGTCTTGAGACCGAAAAAGATGCTAAAGAGGTAGTTGCTCTTTGCCGCGAAAAAGGAGTTTTAGTTCTAACCGCAAAAACCAAGGTTAGACTTCTTCCGCCTTTGAATATTAATATGGAAGAACTAAGTGAAGCAGTAAATGTTATCAAGGAGTGCGTAAAATAATGGCTAAACATCTTCTCAAACTTATGGATTTCTCCAAACAGGATATTATAGATATATTAAATCTTGCCGACCAGCTTAAATATGAGAAAAAGCACGGTATCGAGCATCATTATTTAAAGGGTAAAACCCTTGGTATGATTTTTCAAAAATCTTCAACACGTACACGCGTTTCCTTTGAAGTTGGTATGTACGACCTTGGCGGTTCGGCTCTTTTCTTATCGAGTCGCGACCTTCAAATCGGCAGAGGAGAGCCCGTAGAGGATACCGCCCGTGTTCTTTCGGGTTACCTTGACGGTATTATGATTAGAACCTTTGAGCAATCAGAGGTTGAGGCTCTTGCCGAATACGGCTCTATTCCGATTATTAACGGACTTACCGATTATTGTCATCCCTGTCAGGTGCTTGCTGACCTTATGACATTCAGAGAATTCAAAGGTAACTTTGAAGGCAAGAAAATGTGCTATATCGGCGATGGCAACAATATGGCAAACAGTCTTATTGTCGGCGGTATAAAAATGGGTATGAAGGTGGCTATTGCTTGTCCTAACGCTTATCAGCCCGATAAAGATATTATGAAATGGGCAGAGGATAACGGTGATTTCCTTTGTACAGAGAATATTTTAGAGGCTGCAAAGGATGCCGATGTTATCTATACTGACGTTTGGGCTTCTATGGGACAGGAAGAGGAAAAAGCAGAGCGTGAAAAGGTGTTCACAGGATACCAGATTAACGATGTCGTTATGGCTGTAGCTGCAAAGGGCGCTATGGTTCAGCATTGTCTTCCTGCGCACAGAGAAGAAGAGATTACCGCAAAGGTATTTGAAGAACACGCAGAAGAAATTTTTGCTGAAGCAGAAAACCGTCTCCACGCTCAAAAAGCCGTACTTGTAAAGCTTATGGGAGATAAATAAATAAAAAAGGAGATATATGATGCAAAAAAAGCACGCAATCATAATCTTATCTGTTTGTATAGTTGTTGCGGCTATTTTCATAATCATGTTAGAGGTTGTTATTCCTTCATCCAAATATAATGATGCCGAAAAATTTCTTGAAGAAAATAAATACCTCAATGCGGTAGAACTTTATGAAGAATTAGGGAATTATAAAGATTCTGCCGACAAAGCCATTTCTACACGCTATCTTCTCGCTTTATGTGAACTTGAAAACAAGGAATATAAAAAAGCTTATGATAATTTCTTCTTAATTATTGATTATGAGGATAGTTTAGATAGACGAAATGAAAGCGGATACGCTTATGCTACACAGCTTTTTGCTGATGAAAAGTATGAAGAGGCTTTAAGAATTTTTGAAGTAATAAAAGAGTATAAAGATAGCGCAGAATTTAAAAATCAGTGTTATTTAAATATGGCAAAACAACTTTTTGATGCTAAAGATTATTATGGCGTTATCACTATGTATGAGCAAAACGGACCGTTTAGTGAAAACAACGAACTTTATAAAAGTGCTTGCTATAATTATGGATTAGAAAAAAGCAATTCTGGCAATACCGAAACGGCAATTTTCTATTTTACTAAAGCCGATGACTTTAGTGATGCAAAAGAACAAATTAAGCTTGAAAAATATAAATATATCAAGTCGAATATGGATAAAAACAATCCTATAACCTTTGAATACCTAACAGAACTTGGCGCGGAAGATTATTCTGACAGCAGAGACATTTACTATGATTGGTATTCGTGGAAGGTTGAAGTAATTGCTGTTAACAGTGATATTGGAAACAGAGTTACAAAAAGAAAATCAATAAGTAAGCGCCATCCTGTTATTTTCCATTATGAATTAACGGGTGGTGCGCCAAATGCAACAATGATTGTAAAAATAAAGGTTAAGTTTCCTAATGGTGAAACCGTAGAAGATGAATCCGACTGGGTAATGAAGGATGGCTCTATAAACTGGTATGGCTGGGAAAGCGGAATTTATGAATCCGAATACGGTTCCGAAGGAACACTTACAATAGAATTTTATGATCACCGCAACAACTTAGTTGGTAGCGGCTCGATAGAAATAACAAAGTAATGAATATTAAAAAGAAACCGTCGCGAAGTCTTCGCGACGGTTTTTTTTATAAACTATTTTTAATTGCGGTGAAAGATTCATCACTGATAACGTGCTCTATTTTACAGGCATCGGTTGAGGCGGTGTCGGGGGACACCCCGAGTTTAATTAAATACTCTGTAATAACCTTGTGTCTTGATAGTATCTTTTCGGCTGTTTCAAGTCCAACCTCGGTTAAGCTTAAATAACCGTCCTTATCAGAGGTAACATAGCCGCCCTCTTTTAAAAGACCAACAGCTCTGCTGACGCTTGGCTTTGAATACCCCATGTGCTCACATATATCTATAGCTCTGACATTTGGCTTTTTTCTGGATAAAATAAGTATAGTTTCGAGATACATCTCGCCTGATTCCTGTAAATGCATATAAAACCTCTCAAAATAAGTTTAAATAATTATATCATATAAATAATTATGTTTCAAGGTGTAAAAAAAGTGTTGACAAATTATGGATTGAAGTATATAATAACATACGGTTAGCAGAGGCTAACTCAATCAATAAACTACCTTTTCGGAGGAATATATGTATCTTTTAGATGCTGCAATTGGCGAGGAAAACATTGTTAAAGCCTTGCTTACAAACGATGAAGAACTCAATTCCTTTCTTTTTTCTCTTGGTTGTTACGAAGGTCAACCCATCACCGTGATTGCCAAAAGAAGGGGAGGACTCACAGTTTCCATTAAAGATGGAAGATATAGCATTGATAATGCCTTGGCAAAAGCCATAATTATATAGAGGGCAGGTAAGCCCTCGCTTATTTTTAAATACGGTTAGCCTATGCTAACTGACTCAGGAGAAAATTATGAGAATAGCCCTTGCAGGTAATCCGAACTCAGGAAAAACAACAATGTATAATGCGCTTACAGGCAGAAATGAACGTGTTGGCAACTGGGCGGGTGTTACTGTTGATAAACATCAAAGCGCACTGAAAAGCGGCTTTAATAAAAAGGATATAGTTATTGTTGACCTTCCCGGCGCATATTCTATGTCACCGTTCACCGGGGAAGAGAGCATAACAAGCGATTATATCAAAACCGATAGCCCCGATGTAATCATTAATATTGTTGATGCTACTAACCTTAGTCGTAGTCTTTTCTTTACAACGCAGCTTTTAGAGCTCGGTATACCTGTTGTAGTGGCGCTCAATAAAACTGATGTCAGCGATAAAAAACATACCGAAATTAATGCAGAGCTGTTATCTGACATCTTAGGCTGTCCTGTAGTTAAGACCGTATCAACAAAGAATTCTGGGCTTAAGGCCCTGATTAATGCCGCGGTCTCTTCTTACGGTAGAGAACAAAAGGCTCCTTACATACAGAGCGCTGTTGACAACACAGATAAAGCAGCAGTTTTGTGGGAAGATAAAAAGCGCTTCGACTTTGTAAATATCATTGTTAAAGATGTTGAAGAGCGTGAGTACAAAACAAGCGATAAGAATTATCAGGATAAAATAGATGATATTCTGACCAATAAATTGCTCGGCATTCCTATCTTTGCCGCTGTTATGTTTGCGGTGTTTTGGATTTCACAGGCAGGCCCCGGTGTTTGGTTGGCAGACTGGCTTACAGCAATACTTGAAAAAGGTCAGGAATATCTTGGTTCACTCTTCAGCGGAGCAAATGAGCTTCTTTATGCTTTACTTATAGATGGTGTCGTTGGCGGCGCAATTGCTGTTTTAGGTTTCTTGCCGCTTGTTATGGTTATGTATTTCCTAATAGCTTTGCTTGAAGACTGCGGATATATGGCGCGTGTTTCGGTTGTACTTGACCCCATATTTAAGCGAGTAGGCCTCTCGGGTAAATCTGTTATTCCGTTTGTAATTGGTACTGGCTGTTCCATACCCGGTGTAATGGCATGCAGAACTATTCGTGATGAACGTGAGCGCAGAGCAACCGCGATGCTTGCGCCTTTTATGCCTTGCGGTGCAAAGCTGCCTGTTATTGCCCTTTTTGCGGGGGTATTCTTTGGAGATGCCACTTGGGTCGGTCCTCTTATGTATCTGGTTGGAATAGTAATAATATTCCTTGGAGCATTACTTATAAATAAGGTTGCGGCATATAAGCCGAGAAAATCCTTCTTTATAATTGAACTTCCCGAATATAAAGCGCCATCACTTTTAAGAGCGTTTACCTCTATGTGTTCAAGAGGATGGTCTTATATTGTAAAAGCCGCTACAATTATTTTGCTTTGTAATACTCTTGTTCAGCTTATGCAGAGCTTTACGCCAACCCTATCTGCGGCAGATACGGCAGACGCTTCTATACTTGCCCTTGTGGCTCATCCCTTCGCATATTTAATTGTGCCTGTTGTAGGGGTGCTCTCCTGGGAACTTGCCGCCGCCGCAATTACAGGCTTTATAGCTAAAGAAAATGTTGTCGGCACCTTAGCTGTTTGCTTTGGCATTACCAATTTTATAAATACCGAGGAGCTTATTCTTGAGAGCGGTGCGGCAGAGGTAGCGTCTGTAATGGGCATAGGTCCCGTTGCGGCCTTAGCTTACCTTATGTTCAACCTGTTCACACCTCCTTGCTTTGCCGCTATCGGCGCTATGAATAGCGAAATAGCAGATAAGAAGTGGTTCTGGGGCGGTATAGGTCTTCAGTTCTTTGTAGGTTTTACTGTTGGTTACCTCGTTTATACCATCGGCACGCTTATAACAGCACCTCATACACTTGGTATCGTTTCTGCCCTTAGTGGACTCGCAGCGATTTTTGTTATGGTTGGGGTTATCGTTTTAATTTCCCGAAGAAACAGATGCAGAGGATAAATTATGGAAAATATAATAATAGCTGCATTATTGGTATGCATTGTCGGCGCAATTCTTATTTATATAAGAAAGTCGAAGAAAAGGGGAGTTAAGTGTATAGGCTGCCCCAATAAAAACTGTAACGGAAAATGCAATAAATAATAAAAAAGCCACGGTTAATCCGTGGCTTTTTGTTTTAGATATGGCGTCGTTAAAGAATATCAATTCAGCTATAAAGAAAACAGAGTGATTGATGAAAAAATAAAAGCCGATGAACTACAAAATATCCTCGGGCTATCGCTTGCGCTACCCGACAACATTTTTAGCATCGACTCTAAACACAGTGTAACCGACACAACTAAAATTGTCAATACCGAATTTTCCCTCCCCGAAAACCCGATACCGCTTGAATTTAAGTCTGATATGAAGATAAAAAAGAGCTAACCGATTGGTTAGCTCTTTTTGGTGCGGATAATGGGACTTGAACCCATACGTCGTTCGACACACGCCCCTCAAACGTGCCTGTCTGCCTATTCCAGCACATCCGCAAACTTTACGCTTTTTTATCGCGCCTAAGTATAATACCACAAGCGGCATTAAATGTCAACAGTAAATTTAAAAAATATTTTTATAATTTTTTTCAAATTTTTTAAAAAAACTATTGCATTTTCACAAAGGATGTACTATAATAAGTTCATAAAAGTGGCGTAAAAGTACACTAATGTTACATAAATATGAAAGTAAAGTGGCGAAAAGGAGGTGAAGCTCATGCTTATCGGTGGTTCAGACCATAGCTTAGACAAGAAGGGAAGAATGTTTATTCCTGCAAGATTTAAGGGAGATTTCGGTGAAAATATCGTTATTTGTGCCTGTGCTTTCGGTAAAAAATGTCTTTGGGGCTTCACCGAAGAAGGTTTTGAAAAGTTTTGCGACAAATTAAATAAACTGCCGTATGGCAAAATGCAGGATATTTACCGCTTTTTATCTAACAGCGCGGTTTTTGCTGAACTTGATGCATCGGGAAGAGTTCTTATTCCATCAGAACTCCGTACCTTTGCAGGAATTGAAAACGAAGCTCATATAGTAGGTATGAGAAGCAATATCGAAATTTGGAGTCCTGAAAATTGGAACGAAGAACAGAAGAGCTTCTCCCTTGATAATTTTGCTCCTGTAATCGATGAGCTTGAATTTAGTTTTGGTGAATAATATGGAATTCAGCCATATACCTGTTTTGTTGAATCAAACGCTTGAAGGTTTAAACATAAAACCCGACGGTATATATGTAGACGGCACCGCAGGCGGCGCAGGTCACTCTAAAGAGATTGCAAAGCGCCTTACTACGGGAAAGCTTATTGCTTTAGACCGCGATCCCGACGCCGTAAAGGTTGCAACAGAAAGACTAAAAGGCTTACCGGCAACCGTTATTAAAAGCAATTACCGTGATATGCGAATTGCTCTTGACGGACAAGGTATAGATTATGTCGACGGCATAATGCTTGATATAGGAGTTTCTTCTTTTCAACTTGATAACGGAGAACGTGGATTTTCGTTCCACGAGGATGCTCCGCTTGATATGCGAATGAGCAAAGAGGGAACAACCGCCGCTGATTTGGTAAACAGCTTAGACGTATACGAGCTTACTAACATCCTTCGTGATTATGGTGAAGAAAAATTCGCCTTCAAAATAGCAAACAATATAATAAGAGAACGTGAAAAAGCGCCTATCTTAACAACCGCAAGACTTGCGGAAATAATCGCTTCATCTGTTCCTGCCGCGGTCAGAAGACAAGGTAATCCTTCAAGAAAGAGCTTTCAAGCGCTTAGAATTGCCGTGAATGACGAGCTCGGCGCATTGAAAGACGGAATAGATGCGGCGTGGAATTGCCTTAACAAAGGCGGAAGACTCGCGATAATAACATTTCATTCTCTTGAAGACAGAATAGTTAAAAATAAATTTAAAGAATATACAATAGGCTGCACCTGTCCTCCCGATATTCCTATTTGCATTTGCGGTAAAAAGCCGCAAGGCAAATTAATAACAGGAAAACCGATAGTAGCGGGCGAACATGAGCTTTCGATAAATACGAGAAGCAGAAGTGCAAAGCTTAGGGTTATTGAAAAGTTATAGAATTTAAAAAAAGGGGAATATAAAATGAATAACGCAAAGTATTACAACGATTCGCTTGCTTATGATTTTGAGCTTTTTATGCCCAAAACCCAGCATTCCCCTCGCGCAGAAATTGTTAAAATGCCTAAGAAAAAGGTAAACAAAGCAATTCGTCGTCAGGCTCGACGCGAGGTATCTAAAACTGCGTCTATAATAATGATAGGTTTGTTTCTTGTTTCAATGATTCTTGCGGGCATTGCTTTGCGCGTTGAAATTAGTGAAGTGAATTCTGAAATTATCAAGGCAAAGCATGAACTTGCGGCTCTCAGCGGTGAAGAAACCCGTATTAATATGGAATTTGAACAGATGATGTCTTATAAAAATATTGAAGAAGCCGCTAAAGCTTTGGGCATGAGAAAAATGGATAAGAGCCAGATAGTCTATATACGCGTAAACGATACAAATAAAGCGATAGATTCAAATGGTAACGTTCTAACGGCAGAAAATGAATAGTGTATGTGTTTCGGTGAATATATTTAAGTAATAATAGAATACGAGAGCTCTTTTTTAAGGGCTCTCGTATCAAGCATTTTTATAGAAGGGGTAATTTTGCCCCAAAACGCTTTACGGAGGGGAAATAATGTCGAACAAAGCAAACAAAATGATGATAAACAGAATTCTTATAATAATGCTTTCTGTTGTTATACTGTTTACCTCTGTAAGCGCAATAAGACTCACAAAAATTATGATAATCGACGGCGAAAAAATGCAGTCGATGGCTTCGGAACAACAACTTTACGATACCTTAGTAAGCGCGCCGCGAGGCGATATTTATGATAGCGAGATGAATCTTCTTGCTAAAAGTGATACGGCATACACTATTTATCTTGTTCCGAACAGCATTAAAGATTTGAAAGAAGAAAAAAGGGAAAAGGTAAAAACTCAAATAGCAACAGGCTTTTCGCAAATTCTTGACATCGATTTTGAAACGGCATATTCATATACCGAAAAGAATAATTACTATGTGATTGTTAAAAAAAGGGTAGATAAATCAGTTGCCGACAAAATTCGCGCATTTTTGGCTGAAAATAAGGATTTGGGACTTGCAAAATATGTGGGAATCGATGAAACAACCAAGCGCTATTATCCAAATCAGAACTTGGCTTCGGTTGTGCTTGGCTTTGTCGGTGACGATAATCAAGGTCTTTCGGGACTTGAAAGTTATTATGATGCAACGCTAACGGGAGTGGCGGGCAGAGTTGTAGCCGCAAAGAATGCCCATGGAGACGATATGCCTTTTTCCTATCAGGTTGTAGAGGAAGCAAAACAAGGTAATTCGCTTGTTTTAACGGTAGATTCATATATCCAGCACGTAGCAGAAAAATATCTTGAACAAGCAGTAGAAGCTAACAAAGCGGGTGACCGCGGCGCCTGTATTATAATGAACGTAAACACGGGAGAAATTT
>JAZLEK010000055.1:0-23573 GCA_045615225.1 Acutalibacteraceae bacterium
AGAAAAAGCAAAACAGGCTAAAAAGGACCAGAATCTTGCTGCCCAAATGGCAATTTTAGAACAGTTAAAGGCTGCTCAGGAAGCAGAAATGGCTGCAAAGCGCGCCGCTGAAGAGGCTGCAAAGGCGCCCAAAGAAGAGCCTAAAAAGGCAGAAGAAAAGCCTGAGGTTAAGGCGGAGCCCAAAAAAGCAGAGCCTAAAAAGGAAGAGCCTAAAAAGCCCGAAGTTAAGAAGGAAGCTAAAAAGGAAGAACCCAAAAAGGAACATAAGCCTTCCGACCCCAAGCCTTTCGAAGCAAGAAAGAAGGAAGACCGCCCCGCAGGCGAAGCGCCTCATCGCGGACCTGCCGAGCGCCGTACCGTTGACACCCGTTTTTCCAATGTTGATATGGAAAAATACAACGAAAAATATGAAAATATTGCTCCCGCAAACGCTATGAGAGATAACGGAGCCCGAAAACAAAAGATTAACCAAAAATCTCAGAACTATCGCCGTAATGAAAAATCCAAGAAGGAGATAGAAGAAGAGAAGAGAAGACGTATGCAGCTCGAGGTTATCAAAAAGACCCCGATAACCGTTACCGTAGGTGAAGAAATCACTGTCGGCGAGCTTGCTGCTGCAATGAAGAAAACCGCCGCTGAGGTTATTAAAGAGCTTATGAAGCTCGGTATGATGGCATCTGTTAACCAGACCATAGATTACGATACTGCCGAAATCGTTGTTACCGAAATGGGCGCAAAAATCGAGCGCGCCGTTGTTGTTACAATCGAAGAGCAGATTATGGATGAATTCGAAGATACCGAAGAAAATCTTCTCCCCAGAAGCCCTGTTGTGGTTGTTATGGGTCACGTTGACCACGGTAAAACTTCACTTCTCGATGCCATCCGTAACACAGCCGTAACCGCAGGCGAAGCAGGCGGAATTACTCAGCACATCGGTGCTTACAGAGTTAATGCTCAGGGACAGGATATCACCTTCCTCGACACCCCCGGTCACGCCGCATTTACCTCTATGCGTCAGCGCGGCGCCATGGCTACCGATATTGCAATCCTTGTTGTTGCCGCCGATGACGGTATTATGCCCCAGACTATCGAGGCTATAAATCACGCAAAGGCCGCCGAGGTTCAGATAATTGTTGCTATCAACAAAATGGATAAACCCGAGGCTAACCCCGACAGAATCAAACAACAGCTCACCGAACATTCTCTCGTTCCTGAGGAATGGGGCGGAGATATTATCTGCGTTCCCGTATCTGCTAAGACCCACGAAGGTATCGATGACCTTCTTCAGAATGTTCTTCTTGTTGCAGAAATGTTAGAACTCAAGGCTAATCCCAACCGTAAGGCAAAGGGTGTTGTAATTGAAGCGCGTCTTGATAAGGGTCGCGGTCCTATCGCTACACTTCTTGTTCAAAACGGTACCCTCAACACAGGCGATATCATCATCGCAGGTACATCTGTAGGTCGTGTTCGTGTTATGACCAATGAACGCGGACAAAAACTTTCTGCCGCAGGTCCCTCTGTTCCTGTTGAGGTTGCAGGTCTTACCGAAGTTCCCACCGCGGGCGACACCTTCGACGCCGTTTCCAACGAACGTCTTGCCCGTGAGCTTGTTGAACAGAGAAAGCAAAAGATTAAAGACGAAGCCGCAAAGGCTGCAACTCAGGTTACACTCGATAACCTCTTCGACAAGCTTGGCGAAGGCGAACTCAAGGAACTCAAGCTTATCGTTAAGGCAGACGTACAGGGCTCTGTTGAAGCGGTTAAACAGTCACTCGAAAAGCTTTCAAACGACGAGGTTCGCGTTAAGGTTATCCACGGAGCCGCAGGCGGTGTTAACGAAACCGACGTTATGCTTGCTCAGACTTCTGGCGCTATCATCGTAGGCTTTAACGTTCGCCCCGATTCTGTTGCAAAGGCTGCCGCAGAACGCGACGGCGTAGATATGCGCCTTTACAGAGTAATCTACGACGCTATCGAAGAAATCGAATCGGCAATGAAGGGTATGCTTGCTCCCAAATACAGAGATGTTGAAATGGGCGCTATCGAAGTTCGTAACACCTTCAAAATTTCGGGCGTTGGCACCATCGCCGGCGGTTATGTTACCGAAGGTAAAATTACCCGCGCTTGCAACATCCGCGTAGTACGTGACGGCGTAATTATTGCCGAAGATAAGATTGATTCCTTAAAGCGCTTCAAGGATGACGTAAAGGAAGTTGCTCAAGGTTACGAATGCGGTATTTCTTTAGAGAAATTTGCCGATATCAAAGAAGGCGATATCTTCGAAGCTTATGTGGTTGAAGAGTATCGCGATTAACGGATAATTTTCCGCAGAACATTGTGCGGCGCGCTCGAAATATCGGTATATGTCTTTGCACACCGCACTTCCTTCTGCAAAAAAATTCTCTTGTTAACTAATTGACTTAAATTAAGTTAGGAAAATAATAAATTTGGAGGACAATATGGCAGGATTTAAAATAAACCGTGTCACCTCAGATATAAGACTTGCTCTCTCAGATATCCTTCGCGAAGTGAAGGACCCGAGAGTGTCAAAGCTTCTTTCAATTGTAAAGCTCGATGTATCGGGAGATATGTCTTACGCAAAGGTATATGTAAGCGCAATTGAAGGAAAAGAAAAAACCGAAGAATCTGTTAAGGCGCTCAAAGGCGCGGCAGGCTATATCCGTCGCGAACTTGGAGCAAGGCTTTCGCTCCGCAAGGTGCCCGAGCTTCGCTTTGTTGCCGACGATTCTATAGAGGTTTCTGCAAATATTTCAAGAATTGTAAATAATTTCGAAAAAACTGATGAGGAAAATGCCGATGAATAGCTGTGAAACGCTGACACTTGCAGACCTTTGTCAGTATTTAAAAGAGCACGATAACTACCTTGTTTTAACCCACGCTTCCCCCGACGGAGATACCTTGGGCTCGGCTTACGGCTTAAAGCTCGGTCTTAAAAAGCTTGGCAAAAAGGTGCAGGTTATCTGTCCCGATGAAATACCCCATAAATACGATTATTTTATGGACGACAGCGAATGTGATTTCATACCCGAAACTGTCGTTGCGGTCGATGTTGCCGACATAAAATTGCTTGGCGACTTGTGGGAACGTTTTGAAGGAAGAATTGACCTTAATATAGACCACCACGTTTCCAACACCCACTATGCAAAAAAACTTTATCTTGATGATAGCGCTGCCGCCTGCGCGGAAAGCGTTTATGAAATTCTCGATGAGCTTGGTGTCGAGTTCGACAAGAATATTGCAAATGCCCTGTACACAGGTCTTTCGACCGATACGGGTTGTTTTAAGTATGCAAATGTCACAACTCGAACCCACGAAATTGCCGCAAAGCTTCATTCTATTGGGGTGGATGCTGCTGACATCAACCGCATAATGTTCGATACAAAATCAAAGGGTCGCGTAAAAATGGAAATGATGGTGCTTAATGGCGCAGAATTCCATTTTGACGACCGCTGTATGATGCTTGCCGTCACCTTAGATATCCAAAACAAAACAGGCTGCACTAAGAGTGATATGGAAGGCGTTGCTTCAATGTCGCGCTCGGTTGAGGGCGTGCTTGTTGGCGTTGCCATCAAAGAAAGCCAGAAAAATGTCTTTAAAATCTCTCTTCGCACCTACGACCCGCTCGACGCCTCGGCAATTTGTAAAAAACTCGGCGGCGGCGGACACAAGGCAGCGGCAGGCTGTACTGTAGAGGGAACCCTAAATGAAGCAAAAGCCGCAATTCTATCGGCCATAAAAGAAGCTTTGGAGGAAATCGATGCAGGGTCTTCTGTTACTGAATAAACCAAAGGGCATAACCTCTTTTTCGGCTGTTTCCAAAATAAAGTGGTTAGCGCAGGAAAAAAGAGTGGGACATACAGGCACACTCGACCCGCTTGCTACGGGGGTATTGCCCATTTTTATAGGCAAAGCAACCGCCCTTTCGGGAATTCTCTTGGATGCCGATAAGGGCTATACTGCAACTGTAAAACTTGGCATCACAACCGATACCTGTGATATAACGGGCGAGGTTTTAAGCGAAAAAGAGGTAAATATTACCGAAGAAATGCTTAAAGAAGCCCTTAACAAATTTCGGGGCAAAATTTCTCAAGTGCCGCCAATTTATTCTGCTCTTAAAAAGGACGGAGTCCGCCTTTATCAGCTTGCCCGTGAGGGCAAAAGTGTTGAAATCGAGCCAAGAGAGGTCGAAATAAAAACGCTAAATCTGCTTGAATTTAGCGGTGATACCTTTAAAATTGAGGTTGTTTGCTCAAAGGGTACCTATATTCGTTCCCTTTGCCGAGATATTGGCGAAGAGCTCTCTTGCGGTGCTACTATGACCGACCTTATAAGAACTTCAACCAGCGGTTTTTCACTTGAAAATACAGTTTCGCTTGATGAACTTACAAGAGAAAATATAGAAAACTATATTTTGCCCGAAGAAACCGCTTTAACCTATTTGAAAGAGGTTAAAGTAACCGAAAAACAAGCAATCCGCTTTTCAAACGGCGGACAGCTTTCTTATGAACGCCTTAAAAATGCAAATTTCGAAGAAAATGAACTTCTTCGCGTAAAGTTTGGCGATAAATTCTTAGGCGTCGGATATGCCGATAATAAAAATTCTCAAATCGCAATAAAATGCGTAATTAATCACTGAATTAAGGAGGGGAGAAAATGACAGAAAAATATGCCGTTTGTCTGGGTATGTTCGACGGCGTACATATTGGCCACAAGGCTGTTTTAAACGGAGCGATAAATTCTCCCTATAAATCGGTTGCCGTAACCTTTTCCTCCATTCCCTTTAAAAGCGGCGGCTCTTTAATGACGGCAGAGCAAAAGGCTCAAAAACTTAAAGAGTTTGGCGTTGATGAGGTGCTTTTTTTAGATTTTGCCTCGGTTTGCAACCTTTCTCCCGAAGATTTTTTAAACCACCTTTCGTCTAAATATAATCTTGCTAAAATTTGCTGTGGTTTTAATTACCGCTTTGGCAAAAAGGCGGCAGGAGACACCGCATTTTTAAATGCTTGGTGTAAAAACAAGGGAATAGAATTTTTCGAATGTCCCGAAGTAGTCTATGACGGAAAAACAGTTTCCTCAACCCGCATAAAAGAACTTCTTTTATGTGGCGATGCTGAAAAGGCAAACCTTCTTTTGGAAAATGAGTTTTTCTTTAAAGCCGAGGTGCAAAAAGGCGATGCGCGCGGCAGAACCTGGGGTTTCCCAACCCTTAATCAGCGTTATCCCGAAGGCATCTGCGAAGTAAAACGCGGTGTTTACCAAACGGTTGTAACAATTGGCGGCAAGGAATATAACGCCGTTACAAATATTGGCGTCCGCCCAACCTATGAAACCTCATTTGTTGCCGCAGAATCCTTCGTGTTAGATTACGACGGTTATTGTTACGGTGAAGAGGTTAAAACAAACCTTATAAAATATCTTCGAGAAGAAAAGAAATTTTCTTCAAAGGAAGAATTGATTACCGCCATCAAAAACGATGCGGAATATGTAAGCAAAAACAGCAGAGTTTAGCTCTGCTGTTTTTTTATCCTTCAATAATAACCTCAGGGTTTACCGGAATTTCATCCTTGTAAAACTCAAGGTGTAAGTGGCACTCATCTTCACATTCCGAAGGAATATTGCCTATAAGACCAAGCTTTGTTCCTGCAGATACGATATTTCCCTCCACAACGGATACCTTGTCACTGAGTCCGCAATAACGGGCAACAATACCGTTTCCGTGGTCAATTTCGACATACTTTCCGAGCATAACGTCGTCAACAACCGCAACAACTGTTCCGTTTCCGCAAGCCCCAACGGCAGAGCCCGGCTCACATTCCAAATCAAGACCGATATGGAGTCTTAGGTCGTCAAAGGTCGCCGAATAGGTGAGCTCGTCGCTTGAAAATGCCTTAAGCACCGCGCCGCTTAGCGGGTAAACAAAATTTTCTGCAACAACAGGCTCAATGCTTTCTTCCTCTTGGTCAAAATTAACTTCTTCTTCACTTGAATAGGGCTCACTGGTTACTTCTTGCTGAACCTGGTCGGTGGTGTCGGGCAAGGAAGAAACGTTTGAACTGTTTTCCGGCTTTTCAGCAACATCAGGTGTCTTCATTCCTGCCCAGGCTGTCCAAGCCGCAACCCCAGTTGCCACAAGACAAAAGGCAAGAACAAGATAAAAGCCCCTTCCTTTAAAAAAATCAAATATTTTATTTTTACTTATTTTCATTTCAATACCGCCTTTCAAAATTATTTTGAACAAAGGCGTGAAATTTTATTCTAATATTCAAAATTTTTTAAAATTTGGTTCAAACTTAGGCAAATTTTTTGTTTTATTATAATTTTGCAAGGTCAAGAGCCGCAACTTGTTCTTGTGATTGTATTTTTTTCATACAATCTTCTCCTCAAACCCTCGAAAAAGGAAAAACACCGCTTCAAGCGGTGTTTTTTCGTTTGTAATAAGCCTTCCCCTTGAGGGGAAGGTGTCGTCAAACGGCGACGGATGAGGTGTAAATTCACAATTCCGGCTTAAATACAGGCATTAACTGCAGCTTAAATAAATTTGCCTTGTGCTTTTTGTCAATAAGCTCTTTTTTAGCCTTGTCTTCAATTTCACCCGTTCTGATATATCTGTCAAGCTCAGCGTAGGTAAAGCCCAAATTTTCCTCGTCGGTCTTGCCGCAAAGCCCGTCTATCGGCACCTTTTCAACAAGAAAATCGGGAAGACCCAAATATCTGCCAATCTCTTTAACCTCGGCAACCGTGAGTAAACTAAGGGGCGAAAAATCTCCCGCCGCATCACCGTAACGGGTGGAATAGCCAACCCAGTCTTCACTTAAATTACAGGTGTTTACAACCCTGCCGTTCATACTTTGCGAAACAGCGTAAAGGGTGGTCATTCTGACCCTTGGCGGAATATTTGTGACCGTCTGGCTTGTTATTTCAATATCCTTCGGTAAAGCCCCTTTAAGCCCCTCAACCGCATCCTTAATGTTAACAACAAAATGCTTTATTCCAAGGTGATTAACAAGGGAATATGCCGCGTCAATATCGTGTTGTTCTCCACAAGGCATGAGCACACCAATAACTCGTTCTTTGCCCAAAGCTTCAACACAAAGCGCCGCCGCAACAGAAGAATCCTTCCCCCCCGAAATACCAATAACGGCGTTGCAGCCGGGTCCGTTTTTCTCAAAAAAATCTCTTATCCAAGCGGTACAGTCGCCCGTTACCTTTTTAACGTCAAACATAAGAGACCTCCAAACTTATTTTTCTTTAGTATACCACCAAAAGAGGCTTTTGCAAAGCCTTGATTTTTAAAAGATAAAATGCTAAAATATAACAAACATTAATCAGGAGAAAACAAATGAAATATCTCAACCAGTTCCGAATCCGTTTCTGGATTTCTGCATTTTTTCAAATAGTCCTTTTCGCGGCGGCTTTTCTGCCGACGGTACAGCTTATCGCAATAGATGAAAATGTCATAAATGTAGATACAATTTCAAAATCGTCGCTTTGGTATCTGTCAAACGCGGGTTTCCCCGAAATCTATACGGCAATACTTACCTTGTACGGTCTGTTTTCTCTGCCTGTTATTCTGCTCGGCTTTAAAGAACTTAAAGCCTACCCCGTAATGATAGCCGCCGTGACCGATATTTTATATCTTTTGTTAAATGTGTTCTGGGCGCTCTTTATTCTAAATCTCGGCATTTCGGGCGACTTCGCAACCCGCTCAACCCTAACTGTCTGGTTCTTCGTATATCTCGCAGTCCAATTAGCACAAATTCTCCACCTTTTTATCCTCTTTTTTGGGATTAAAAAGTCTTTGACAAGATAGCGCCTTTGTTGTAATATAATATAGCAAAAAGCCCACATAGTTCAACGGATAGAATAAGGTCCTCCTAAGACTTAGATGCAGGTTCGATTCCTACTGTGGGTGCCAAAAAAGAACGAAGCTTTTGCTTCGTTCTTTTTTATTACCAAGTCAGCGTGTTGCTTGTGAAAATCTTTTTAAAGGAATTTAAGGTAGTGTCCTCGCGGACAGGCTCAAGTCCATTGCCATAGTATTCAAGAGGGGCGTCCTCAAGTTCTTCAATACGGTCTATCTTGCCGCCGACAAAGTCCTCAAGCCTTTTTATACAGTGCTCGGTACGGACTATCATACCGCCAAGACGAATGTCTTGCACATCAAAGCCCTGCGGCTTGTTTTCTCTCATCCACTGCTCTTCAAAGGCGGTGTAAAGCTCTTTCATTCTGCGAAGAAGCAATTTGCAGTCTTTTATTATGGCCTTTAACTCTTCTTTATCGCCTTTTAAATATGTGGGACGGAGTCTAAAACTTAAATCTGCCTTTAAGGCGTCAACTCTGCAAAGAGCGGCAAGGGTTTTAAAGAGATAACCCCACGTTTCGTTTTTAGAATAACGGCTAAGTCTTCGGCCAAGAGCAGAAAACTCAGCGGCGGCGGTTTCGGTAACCCTCATATCCATCTTGCCCGAGAATAAGTCATTATAAAGCAGATACTTGTGCGGATTTACAAGTCTTCCGTTGCTGTTAAGGTCAAGGAGCAAAAAGGCGTCAAAGGAAATGCCAAACCTTTCCTTAAACTTTGCATTAATATCCTTCATATTACGGTTGCCCTTTGCAAACTCTGCCGCAAAGAACATACAGGGCAGTATAGAAAACTTTGAACATTCTGCAGTGTCGTCGCCCCAAAGGGTAAAGAAGAGGTCTTTAACGCCTGCCTTTTCACATTCGAGCAAAGCCGCCTTTGTGGCTTTTATCGAAAATTCATTGTGTGGCGCAAAGCCACTCCAGGTCCAAAAGCCGCCCGCAAACCAGGTATTATCTTTAATTTTGGCGTGGGCGCGGAGCATAGCTTTATAGTGATTTCTGTCATGAGAATAGTAATCCCAATAGCAAAGCTCAACGTTTTTAGGGATAAGCGCCTTGATTTCCTCGGGAACTGTAATATTTGCATCGTAATAATTACCCTTTGTTGCAAGGCGGAAGAACATATCCGACCACATGGAAAGGGTAAGAGAGTATTTGTCGGCAATTTCCGCTACTCTTCTAATATGCTCAACAAGCAGCTTTGTGCGGTCAACCTCGCCGTTTTTGTCGTAAAACTTTCCTCTGCCTATCATATGGGCTTCATCCATACCTATATTTATATGGCGGGAGGAAAGAGTTTCGCTAAAGGTTTTAAACATACCATCAATAAGGGCGTAAACACGCTCGTCGCCAACAAGCAAAATGTCATCGCAGTCGACCATATCTCTGTAGACCGGGATATCCACAATGGCATTAAGGTGTGCCAAGGTCTGAATACAGGGGATAACCTCAACACCCCTCTCTTTGGCATAGCTGTCAATTTCACGAAGCTCTGCCTTGGTGTATTTTCCCCTTTTATAACCGAAATAAGGGTTGTCATCAACCTCATAGGTGTCCTCAATATAAAGCAGAAGGGTGTTATAGCCCATTGAGGCGGTAAGGTCGGTCCAAAGCTTTATCGTATCGAGCGTCATAACAGCGTTTCGGGAACAGTCGACCATAGTGCCAAATCTGCGGAAGTTGATGCTATTTTCCATTCTTAAAGCCACCTTTTTTAAAAATTGTTTTTTATACTGTATAAATAACACAAAAAATAGACAAAGTCAACGTGAAAAATATGATAAATCACTTGTAATATAGGGAAATGTGTGATAAAATGTGTATCGAATGGAAATCTTTATGGGGAGGTTTTTAAATGTCCCAAAAACAAGGCGGAATTACCCTTGCCGGTAACATTTTAACCGATGTTGTAAAAACGGTTGACTGTTATCCCAATATCGGTATGCTTGCCAATATCAGTGATGTCAGCCGCGCGGTCGGCGGATGTGTTCCAAACACAGGAATTGACCTTAAAAAGATAGACAACACCCTAAGAGTTGCGGCCATCGGTAAAATCGGTAACGATGAGGGCGGCGAATTTCTTCTTAACCAGTTCGATAAGTACGGACTCGAGCGAGACAAAGTCAAGATATCGGCTACCAAGCCTACCAGCTTTAGTGACGTTATGAGTATGCCGTCGGGCGAACGTACATTTTTCCACGCAAGGGGAGCCAACGCCGAATTTTCACCCGATGATATTGATATAGATGCCCTTGACTGCGACATTTTTCATATCGGCTACATACTTCTCTTAGATGCAATGGACAAGGCAGATGAAACCTATGGCACCGTAATGGCGCGTCTTTTAAAGGCGGTGCAAGAAAAGGGAATTAAAACCTCTATCGATGTTGTAAGTGACTCAACCGCAGATTATAAGGCAAAAATCATACCTGCTCTTAAGTACAGCAACTATGCTATTATGAACGAGATTGAAAGCGGTATGATAACCGACCTTAATCCTTATAACGAGGATAATACGCTTAATGTCGGCAACATCCGTAAAACCATGGAAGCTATGGCGAAATACGGGGTTCGTGATAAAATTATTGTTCACTGTAAGGAAGCGGGCTTTTGCTATGATGTGAAAACAGGCGAATTTACCGCTTCTCCCTCCCTTAATATTCCAAAAGAAGCAATAAAGGGAAGCGTTGGCGCGGGAGATGCCTTCTGCGCGGGAGCGCTTTACGGAATCTACAATAATTTTTCCGATAAGGATATACTTGATTTTGCCGCCTCCGCTGCTGCCTGCAACCTTTTTGCAGAAAACTCGATAGACGGAATGAAATCAGCAGAAGAAATTAAAAAAATGGCCGATATATACGGCAGAAAAGAGATGGAATTATGTTAGTAAATTTAAATGACGTACTCAAAAAAGCACAGGCAGAGCATTACGGTGTAGGTCTTTTCAACACAACCGATACCGATATGGCTCAGGCGGTTATCGAAGCTGCAGAAGAAATGAACTCTCCCGTTGTAATCGGTACAGCTGAAGTTCTTTTACCTTACGGCGAGCTCAAGCTTATCGCTCCCTCGCTTAAGGCTCTTGCCGAGCGCGCAAAGGTTCCCGTTGTTCTTCATTATGACCACGGTCTTACCTTCGACCGCTGTATTGAAGCATTAAAGCTTGGTTTCTCCAGCATTATGTTCGACGGCTCTGCAGGAGATAACGATGAGAATCTTAAGGATACTGCAGAAATCGTTAAAATTGCTCATTCCTTCGGCGCTTCTGTCGAGGGTGAAATCGGCCACGTTGGTCAGGCATCAACTGGCGACGGCGAGCTCACCGATATGTACACCACACCCGAAGAAGCAAAGGCTTTTGTTGAGGCAACAGGCGTAGATGCGCTTGCAATTGCTATCGGTACAGCCCACGGCGCATATAAAACCAAGCCCAAGCTTGATATCGAACGCTTAAAGGCCATCAGAGCCACCATCGACACTCCTCTTGTTCTTCACGGCGGTTCGGGTCTTTCTGATGACGACTTCAGAAACACAATTGCCGGCGGTATTGCCAAGGTTAATATTTTTACCGACCTTTGTTTAGCAGGTAACCGCGCAATGGAAAAGGGTATTGCGGAAGGCAAGGATTACCTCACCATTCGCAATATGAAGGTTGAAGAAATTAAGAAAGCAGTTATGAAGAAAATGGAGCTTTTCGGCTCTAAAGATAAAGCATAAGGAGGAATACATGATGAATGTATTGGCTATTTCCTGTCATCCCGACGATATGGAAATCTCCTGTGGCGGAACGCTTCTTAAGTGCTTAAAGCGCGGCGATAACGTAACCGTTTGCCACGTTGCAAACGGAGATATGGGTCACGTTGTAATAATGCCCGAAGAGCTTCGTCGCGTTCGCATTGAAGAGGCAAAGAATGCGGGTAAGCTTGGCGGACTTAAGGTTGTAACCTGTGACATCGGCGACCTTATGGTCAACGGCAGCGACCGTAATCAGATAAATACACTTGTTAAAATCATCAGAGAAGCCGACCCCGACCTTATCATCACCCACGCGCCAAACGACTATATGTGCGACCACGTAGAGGTTTCAAAGCTTGTTCAAAATGCCTCCTTCTCGGCTTCCTGCCCCCATTATGAGATGGATTTGGGTCCCGCTTGTAAGGTGACTCCGCTTTTCTATATGGAAAATTATCACTGTGTAGACTGTGAGCCTACCGAATACGTAGACATCACAGACGAGCTTGAACTCAAACTCGAAATGCTTGCCGAACATAAAAGTCAGGTTGTTTGGCTTAAAGACCACGACAACAGCGACGTTCTTGAAGATACACGCGCTCTTGCCCGTGTTCGCGGTATTCAGTGCGGCGTAAAATACGCCGAAGGCTTCCGTCAATTTTTGGCAGCAGACCGCTTAACCACAAAGCGTATGCTTCCATAACATATATAAATTAACAGCAAGGAGAAATAACTATGGATTTTAATTCAACAGTAAAAGGCTCGGCTCTCGAGGGCTTCTATCCTGCAGGATGGGATTTTGAAAAAATCGATGCATGTATCGGCGCTCCCGAGTCCATTACAGACCATCAGGCTCATTGGAACGACAATTTCACCCCCATTAAGTGCGACAGCCTTGGCGAGTTCGAAACCTATATGGGTCACGAAATTGCAATGCAGATTAAGCTTGCAAAGGAAAGAAACGAGCAAATCGCTTTCATTCTTCCCGTTGGTCCTATGGGAATGTATAAATGGGTAGTTTACTTCCTCAAGGCTTGGAACGTTTCTTGCGAACATGTTCACACCTTCAATATGGACGAGTGGGCAGACGGTGAGGGCAACACCCTTCCTGCCGACAATACCGGTTCTTTCAAATACGCTATGGAACAGGCCCTTTTCGGACCTCTCGGCGAGCTTACCGTTCCCGTATCACAGCGTAACTTCGCTCTTAAGGACAATCTTCCCACATACCCTGAAAAGATAGCAAAACTTAAGGCCGAAGGCGCAAAGCTCGTTCTCGTTTACGGTATCGGCAGAATGTGCCATATCGCTTTCTGGGAGCCCACCTTTGCCGCTGATTATGATAATGCTGCAGATTGGGAAGCAGCACCCTACAGAATCGGAGCAAAGATTCACCCCTTAACCGTTGAACAGAACGCTCTTACCTCCTTCAAGTCAAGAACTCCTCTTGTTCCTTGCCGCGCTAATACAATCGGCCCCGGAATCTTCCTCAAGGCTGACTACGCTATCGGCGGCGCAGACGGAACACTCGGCCGTGGAATGCAGTGGCAGGGTCTTTCCCTTTGGATGACACTTCGTCACGAGAAAACACCTTGGATTACCTCTACCTATATTCCCACAATCCCGGGCAAGCTCTTTTTCCTTAAGGAACTTGCAGGTCCCCTCGAGGCTGAATGTAACTAATAGTTTTAAAACAGACAGGGCTAAGGTTTTACCTTAGCCCTCTTTACTTGACAAAAATGTTCTTTTGATATATTATAATGAAGAATAAAATAGGAGTCATTAATAATGAAGATAAGAATTGCCGAGCTAAATGTAGATATTGAAAACCGCGGTAAACATATCGAAAAACTCAGTGAAAATTATTTATCCGATTTTGAGTCTGCCGATATATCCGTTCAGGTTACAGATAGTGATATCAAAGCGGAGCTCGATGCTGTCGACGGTCAGTTCAGTAAGGGTTACTGTGAATCAACCGCCGCCTACAGAAAAATAGGTTATCTTCTTCCCGAATTTGATGCCTTTATTCTTCACGGCGCAACCTTCCGCTATAAAGATAGGGGAATAAGCTTTCTTGCCGCTTCGGGCACAGGCAAAAGCCGTCATATGCAAAACTGGATATCTCTTTTCGGAAAAGAGGTTGAAATTGTAAACGGAGATAAACCAATAATCAGGTTTAAAAACGGCGAACCTTATGCCTACGGTACCCCTTGGTGCGGAAAAGAACGCCTAAGCAACAATACCTCGGTAAGACTCACCGACCTCTGTTTCATAACAAGGGGCAAAGAAAACAAAACCCGTCTGCTTTCAAAGGAGGATATTGCTACACGGCTTTTAAATCAGGTAGTAATTCCAAGGGGAAGTAAAAATATAATCAAAACGCTTGACCTTATTGATAAAATGGTGCAAAGCTGTAACATTTGGGAAATTAAATGCACAGCCGATATTTCTTCCGCCGAGGTTTCAAGCAAAGCTATATTAGAGGTGTAACTTATGAAGCTTAAAAGCAAATATATTTTAAAAACCATTGCCGATAAAACAATTGCTATCGCGCTTGAAAATGGCGGTGAAGCAACCAACGACGTTATAACCCTTAACGAAACAGGCGCCTTTATCTTTGAACAGATAAACGATGGGGCCGATTTTGACACAATAGTAGAAAAGTTTTTCAGCACCTACGACGTTTCAAAAGAGGAAGCCGAAAAAGCGGTTGAAAGTTTTGTAGATTATCTCAAAAATTCCAATTTGCTTGAAGATGACGGACAGACAAAAATGAAAATATAAGTAAAGCCACGAGAAAAGTCTCGTGGCTTTTTAAATTTAGTTTCCGCAACCGAAAAGGCATCTTACAAGACAAGCGCTTGATGTCACGGTAAGGAAGAAAAAGAAAAGCTCAAAACCAAGCACAATAGCGCCAACAATGCTTGTTGCAACAAACGCAAAGGCCAAAACAACAAGAGCGGCAACTATAGTTCCAAGCGCACCGATAAGCAACGCGTTAAGAGATGGACACCTACAGCGGCAAACCGCAGTCCTGTCGTTAAAGCTTAAGGCGGCAAGGGCAACCACAAGGAACAAAACAGCAATACCAAAGAATACCCAAGAAAACACGGGCGCTACGGTAATGGTACCAGTCACTTGCAAAAAGGCGGTTACAACGCCTAAAACAGCGCTTAAAATAACGGCAAAAACGGTGCAGGAGCACCTGTTTTCACAAGAAGAAAAACTCATATACTCACCCCCACGTTCCATTCTATGCAAGTACGGACAAGGGGGTGAAAGTATAATAGAGCTTATTTTTCATACATTTCGTTTAATTTTTGAATATATTTTCTCGGAGTTGTTTTCATTTTCCGTTTAAATACAAAGCTAAAATAGCTTTGTGAAGAAAAACCGCAAATATAGGCGATTTCCGCAAGCGTCATATCTGTAGTAATAAGTAGATTTACAGCCGATTTTAAACGCTCCTCTTCAATAAATTCGTGAAGTGTCTTGCCAACCGAAGTTTTAAAGCGGTTGTGAAAGTAAATAGGACTAACGTTAACGTAATCGGCTACGGTTTGCAAATCGAGCGGTTCGCTTAGGTTATCTTTAATATATTTAATTGCTTTTTCAACGGCTAAAAAGTTGTTTGCCTTCAAATTACCGCTAAATCTGTTTTTAGAATCCTTGCTTATCATATATATAAGCTCAAGCAGCAAAGCGTTCAGTTTAATTTCGTGACTTTTAACCCCTGTGTTGTAATATTTCAGCAGATTTCTGAAAATCTCAAGATAGGCTGTTGAGTTTTCGGTTTCTAAAAAATTAGGGGCGGATATTAGGGTATCGTAAAGCTCACCCTCGTGAATAAGCAGATGAACGTAGTAACAAACAAAGGGGAATTTTGTGTGCCTTGTCTGACCGGGCTTGGCGCAAATAACCGTATCGGTTTTAATTTTTTTGGTTTGCTCATCAATATACGAAACGCCACCGTTTGTAACAGGAAGTTCGATTTCAAACATAACTACCTTTCGGTTTTTGCTTATATCTACGTTTCCACCGGCATATTTTGAATTATAAATGCCAACAGCCACTATCTCGGGAAGCTTCATAAAATCACCTATAAGAGTAATAAATCTAATAAAATCAGTAAAATTATTATATAATAACACTAATAATTATAATATTATAGGCTTAAAGAAAAGTCAAGGAGAACAGACTATGAAAGTTACCTTCTTAGGTCAGGCGGGTCTGCTTTTTGAAAAAGACGGTTTCAAAATAATGATAGACCCCTATTTTTCAAACAGCGTGGAAAGAGTAAACCCGAAAAACTACAGAAGAATAGCGGTCAGTAAAGAGGTTTTTAAAATAAAACCCGACGTTATGATTTTTACCCATAATCATCTTGACCACTATGACCCCGAAACTGCAAAGAACTTCATAACTGACAATAGCGGAATTACGGTTTTAGCACCACAATCGGTTTGGGAAAACGTTAAACGCTTCGGCGGAAATAACAACTACGTTTTATTTGACCGCCACACCCGTTGGACCCAAAACTCCATCAGATTTACAGCCGTCAAGGCAGTTCACAGCGACCCCAGCCCAATAGGTGTAATAATTGATGACGGCGAAAAGAAATATTACGTTACGGGTGATACGCTATATAACGAAGAAATATTTGAAGATATTCCAGACGATATTTATGCATTGTTTTTGCCCGTAAACGGCGTCGGCAATAATATGAATATGTGTGATGCTGCAAGTTTTGCAAAAAGAATTAATGCCGAAAAAACTATCCCCATACATATAGGAATGTTTGATGAACTATCTGCAAAAGACTTTTTGTGCGAAAATATAGTTATAGCCGAAACATATAAGGAGATAAAGTTATGAAAGTAATAGATATAAAAACCTTTACGGTCGATTGCTTCAGAACAAATTGGGTTTTTGTAAAGGTATATACCGACGAAGGAATAACAGGTGTCGGCGAAGCAACGCTTGAATACAAGGAGAAGGCGCTTATAGGAGCGGTTGAACATATTAAAGAATACCTTGTCGGTAAAAATCCCTTAGATATTGAAAAGCATTTTCACGATATATACCGCGATGCCTATTGGCGCGGCGGAGCCGTTTTAATGTCGGCTCTGTCTGCTGTTGAAATGGCGCTTTGGGATATACTCGGCAAGCATCTTAACGTTCCTGTTTATCAGCTTCTTGGAGGCAAAGTAAACGACAAGGTTCGCATTTACGTCAACGGTTGGTTTGCAGGAGCAAAAACTCCAAAAGAGTTTGCCGAAAAGGCAAAAATTGCGGTAGAGCGCGGTGTTACCGCAATGAAGTGGGACCCGTTTGGCAAATCATATCTTGAAATATCTAATAAAGATTTAAACACCGCCCTTGAATGTGTAGGCGCTGTAAGAGATGCGGTTGGCAAAGATATAGACCTGCTTATTGAGGGTCACGGCAGGTTCAACGTTCCAACGGGAATTAAAATTTCAAAGGAACTCGAGCAGTTCAGCCCTATGTTCTTTGAAGAACCCACACCTCCCGATAATTTAGAGGCTTTAAAAGCGGTAAGGGATAAATCGCCCGTTGCAATTTCGGCAGGGGAAAGACTCTATACACTTAAATCATATAAAGACCTCTTTGAAATGCGCGCGGCAGATTACATTCAGCCCGATATTTCCCATGCAGGCGGTATTATGGAGCTTAAGAAAATTGCCGCCGTTGCAGAGGCATATTACATACCCTTTGCGCCCCACAACCCGTCGGGTCCTGTTGCCAATGCGGCAACACTTCAGCTTGCAGCGTGTTGCCCCAACTTCTCAATACTCGAGATTATGTACAGTGATGTTGAGTGGCGAAAAGATGTTACAAATGAAAACCTTGAATATAGAGATGGATATATTACCATTCCCGATAAGCCCGGTCTTGGTATTGAAATAAACGAAGAAGAGTGCCTAAAGCACCCCTATCAGCCTCATACGCTTCGTCATTATACAGGGGCGCTTACCGATATCCGCCCCGCTAAAACTGAATTCTATTTTTAAATAAGCCTTCCCCTTGAGGGGAAGGGGGACCGCGAGAGCGGTGGATGAGGTGTAATTAAAGGAGAAACACTATGAAAAAATTTGAAGTTGTAAATCACGAACCGAGTTATCTTCCCGACGGCGAATGGAAGCTTGTTTGGTCCGATGAATTTGACGGAAACAGTCTTGATGAAACAAAATGGGGTTATCGCCTTAACTTTTGGGGTAAACGGTCGCTCACATTTTCGAAGCACGCTTTTGTTGAAGGTGATAGTTGCTTGCATTTACCGCTTGTTTTTGAAGACGGTATTTATAAATCAGCGCATTTGCAAACAGGTTCTTTGACCTATGATAACCCTAAAGACTGTGAGGGTATTTGGAATTTTGGTAAGTTTGAAAAGCCTAAGTTTATGCATAAGTTCGGTTATTATGAAATCCGTTGCAAGCTACCCCAAAACAATGGTTGGCACGCTGCATTCTGGCTTCAGGCTCCGGGAATTGGTTCTCATCCTAACCCTAAATACTGCGGTGTGGAAGTTGATATTATGGAAAATTACCGACTTCCTACAGAAGGAACTGTAATTTCGGGCTGCGGTTACGGCGGCTACGGACACGATTCTGTATGGCCGGGACACAAACCCGTACATCTCGATAATCCCGAGGGTTGGCATACCTTTGCTGTAGACTGGTCTGAAGAGGGATATATCTTCTATATGGACGGTGTCGAAACACACAGACAGATGGCAGATGTTTGCCCTGTTTCTGAGGTTGAACAGTTTATTTTAGTTTCAACCGAATGTCACGGATACAACCGTGCCTTCGCTAATGAAGTAGAGGAATCTGACCCGTCGGGTAATGCGAACGTTTGGTGCGGAAAACCTGTTAAAGCGCTTCTTGATGCAAAATTGCCCGATGAGTTTGTTGTGGACTACGTCCGAGTTTTTGACAGAGTAGAAAAGTAGGTAAATTTATGAATAAAGCAGTATTTATTACAGGCGCCCAGTCGGGTACAGGGTATGGCATTGCCGAATTTTTCGCAGAAAAGGGTTACGATATATTTATCACAAGCCGAAGAGGAGCGGAAGCAATAGAGGCGGCAGAAAAACTTTCCGACAAATACGGTGTTTTCGCAAAGGGTTATGAATGCAATATCAGAAATGAGCAGCAGGTAATCGACATTTTTGCCGATATTGATAAAACGGGCAGATTTGCCCAAACGGTTATACTGAATGCCGCGAATATGGGATTCAGTCCCAAAGACCCTGCCGCAGGTCAGGACTTTTGGAACGTTACCCCCGAAGACTTCGGTGAAGTTTTTGAAACTAACCTTGTATGGAACTTTACAATAGTTCGTCAGGCGGCCATCAGAATGAGAGAAAACGGGGGAGGCTCGGTTGTTTTCATAAGCTCTAATACAGCCTACAGAGCCATTCCCAACAGAGCCGCGTATTCAGCATCAAAAGGCGGAATAAATTCTCTTTCTAAGGCGCTTGCGGTTGACCTCGGACGGTACGGAATTCGCTGTAACGTTGTGCTCCCCGGAACCATCAAGACTGAGCGCTGGGTACAAATGGGAAGCAAACAAATAGTTAACGGAACGCTAACCCCAATAGGAGACATTTCCGATTTTGAAGATATAGCCAACGCCTGCTATTTCCTCGGCTCTGACATGTCAAAGAATATTACGGGCACCGAGCTGATTGTTGACGGCGGAATGTCCTGTCAGCTATATCCTCAATTACTTAATGAGCTAAAAAGAAAAGCAATGGAATAAAAAAGCCACGAGTAAAACTCGTGGCTTTTAATTATTTCGCATCAATATAATCACATGCGGCAAGGGCGGCTATAGCGCCGTCGGCTGCAGCAGTTGCAACTTGACGAATTCTCTTGCTTCTGCAGTCGCCTGCAACAAAAATTCCGTCACAATCGGTTTTGCAGTCCTCTCCGGAATCAACATAACCCCAGTTATTAAGGGTAATATGCTGTGCAAAGGGCTCGTTTTGAGGAACAAGACCAATAGCAACAAACATTCCGTCAATATCTAATGTGGTTTGGTTTCCGTTTGCATCTTCAACCTTAATTCCAACAAGCTCGGTATCCCCAACAAGTTCTTTTACAACTGTGCCGAGAATAATTTCAACATTATCCTTAGCATAAAGCTGTTCTCTAAGTTTAACCTCGCCTGTAAGGGTGTCAAGGTTTTGAACAACGTAAACCTTTTTGGCTAAATCAGAAAGCAGAATTGCCTCTTGAAGCGCCGAGTTTCCGCCGCCGATTACGGCAACGGTTTTGCCTTCATAAAACGCTCCGTCACAAACGGCGCAGAAGGAAATTCCTTCGCCAACAAACTGCTCCTCTCTGTCGAGTCCGAGCATTCTGTGCTTGGCGCCTGTTGCGATAATAACGGTTTTGCCGTCAAAATCTCCGGAGTCTGTATGTACGGTAAAGGTTTCGTTACGGGTTATACCTGTAACCTCTGCCATCTCAACCTCGGCGCCTTGCTCAAGCACCTGTTCAATTAGCTTTTCGGCAAATTCATTACCCGAGAGAGATAAAAAACCCGGAATATTTTCAACCTTGGGAGAATAGGTTATCTGACCGCCGAAGGTGGCCTTTTCAATAACCAAAACAGATTTATTTGCCCTCTTAGCATAGAGGGCGGCGGTCAACCCTGCAGGGCCGCCGCCGATGATTATAATGTCATACATATTAAAATGTCCCTTAATTTTATAAAATTACACGCCGAGGAATTTCTTAATATCAGAAACGCCTGCGTACTTAGAAACAACGCCGTCCTTAACAACTACGAGTGTGGGAGCCTGCTTAACACCGAATTCATTTGCTAAGTCTGCGTGCTCATTAGCGAGGAGCTTGTCATAAGCGAAGCCTGCTTTGTCAAGGAAAGAACAAGCTATTTTGCAGTTGGGGCAGGTAGCGGTTGTGAAGAGATAACTTGCATCTTCGCTTCCCTTAACCTCTTCGCAAGCGCAGTCACTTGCAACAACGCCTTCGTGTGTGAGCTTGGAATTAGCAATATCATAAACCTTTCTGTCCTTATATTCCTGAGCCTTACCGTCATTCCAGTTCTGAACGGGACGGTAGTAACCGGTAATACGGCTGTATACCTCGGTCTTTTCGCCACATTCGGGACAGGTGTATTCTTCACCTGCGAGATAGCCGTGGCACTTACATACCGAGTATGTGGGCGACATGGTGTAGTATGGAAGCTTGTAGTTTTCTGCAATCTTGCGAACAAGGTTTGCAGCAGCCTTCCAGTCGGGGAGCTTTTCGCCAAGGAATGCGTGGAATACGGTACCCGAAGTATAAAGTGTCTGGAGCTCATCCTGAACGTCGAGTGCGGTGAAGATATCTTCGGTATAACCAACGGGGAGGTGAGAAGAGTTGGTGTAATAGGGGGTTTCTCCTGCGCCCTGACCTGCGGTAATGATGTCGGGATAATGCTTAAGGTCGTGCTTAGCAAGACGGAAAGCGGTAGACTCAGCAGGTGTAGCCTCGAGGTTGTAGAGGTCGCCGTATTCAACCTGATAGTCGGAAAGGCGTTCTCTCATATGGTTAAGAACTTCTTTAGTGAAATCCTGAGCCTCTTTGTTGATAAGGTCCTTCTTAATCCACTTAGCATTGAGACAAGCCTCGTTCATACCAACAAGACCGATGGTGGAGAAGTGGTTGTTGAAGGTGCCAAGATAACGCTTGGTATAGGGGTAAAGTCCTGCATCAAGAAGCTTTGTGATAACGGTACGCTTAACCTTTAAGGAACGAGCAGAAATGTCCATCATCTTGTCAAGACGAGCGAAGAAGTCTGCCTTATTTTCGGCAAGATAAGCAATACGGGGCATATTGATGGTAACAACGCCTACAGAACCGGTAGACTCACCGCTTCCGAAGAAACCACCCGACTTCTTGCGGAGTTCTCTTAGGTCAAGACGAAGTCTGCAGCACATAGAACGAACATCAGAGGGTTCCATATCGGAGTTGATATAGTTAGAGAAGTAAGGAGTACCGTACTTAGCGGTCATATCGAAGAGAAGCTTGTTGTTCTCGGTTTCAGACCAGTCGAAGTCGCGGGTGATAGAATAGGTGGGGATAGGATACTGGAAGCCGCGGCCGTTAGCATCACCTTCAATCATAATTTCGATGAATGCGCGGTTTACCATATCCATCTCTTTTTTACAGTCTTTATATTTGAAATCCATTTCCTTGCCGCCAACGATACAGTTGAGCTCTGCAAGGTCATTAGGAACTACCCAGTCAAGTGTGATGTTGGTGAAGGGAGACTGAGTACCCCAACGAGAAGGAGTATTTACGCCGTAAATGAAGGACTGAATGCACTGCTTAACCTCTTTATAGGTAAGGTTATCAACCTTAACAAAGGGAGCAAGATATGTGTCGAAAGAGGAGAAAGCCTGAGCGCCTGCCCATTCGTTCTGCATAATGCCGAGGAAGTTAACCATCTGGTTGCAGAGTGTGGAAAGGTGAGCAGCGGGAGCAGAGGTAATTTTACCGGGAACTCCGCCAAGACCTTCCTGAATGAGCTGTTTAAGTGACCAACCTGCGCAGTATCCTGTAAGCATAGAAAGGTCGTGAATATGAATATCAGCATTTCTGTGAGCGTTGCCAATTTCGTCATCGTAGATTTCAGAAAGCCAGTAGTTAGCGGTAACAGCGCCCGAGTTAGAAAGGATAAGTCCGCCTACAGAATAGGTAACGGTGGAATTTTCCTTAACACGCCAGTCATTAACATTGAGGTAGTTGTCTACAATAGCCTTGTAGTCAACCATAGTAGCAGAAAGGTTACGAATCTTTTCTCTCTGACGGCGGTAAATGATGTAAGCCTTAGCAACATCGTCATAGCCGGCTTTGATAAGAACAGACTCAACGGCGTCCTGAATATGCTCAACTTCAATTTGACCGTTTTCAATTTTGGGCTCGAACTGAGCGGTAACCTTTAAAGCCAAGAAATCAATGATATCCTGGTTGAACTGCTTTTGACAAGCGTCGAATGCTTGGAAGATAGCGGTTGAGATTTTGGATAAGTCAAAAGGTACGACTTTTCCGTCACGTTTTACGACATTATACATCTTTTTTCTCCTTTTTTTCTTTATTTTTACACATGTTTTTACAATTTTTTCGCTCATTTGGCGAGTGTAAACCTATTATATAACCTAATCTTGTGTTTGTCAAGGGTGAAATACAATATATTGTGTTTAAATTTTAAAAACTTACCCATATTTTGTGTGCTAAAGTGCCTGAACTCCTTTATTTAAAAGGAAAAGGAGCCCTTTTGGAGCTCCTGAAAATTTTTAAATTCCTCTTATTTCCACTATATCTATGGTTTTTTCGGCTTCGCGTTTCATTTCTTCTAAAACTTCTCTTTGGTGAGCCGATAAATTATCGCCTATAAGGTCGCCCGAATCCACAAAGTTTTGAAGAAAATATCTTTTTGCGCCTTTTATTTCTTTGGTCAAAGCTTTAATATCTTCTACCGTGTGAAACTCTTTGGAAATAGTGGTTCTGAATTCAAAATTAACGTTTCCCGAAATTAAAACTTCAATACTCTTTTTTATAGGAGTAACATCAAAGTTTTTAATTCCGACGGTTTCGGAATATTTAGAAAAACAGTTTTTTATATCCATTGCCACATAATCAACCAATCCGCTGTCCAAAAGCTCTTTAAGCTTTTCGGGGAAGCAACCGTTGGTATCAAGTTTAACTGCATAACCCAAAGCCTTTATTTTTTTGATAAAATCTGCAATATCGGGTTGCAAAAGGGGTTCGCCGCCTGTAATGCAAACACCGTCGAGCAGTCCTTTGCGTTTTTCTAAATAGGAAAGAATTTCTTCTTGGCTATATTCCGCGGGAGCTCCACCAAGCACCAGGGAAGCGTTATGGCAAAAGGGACAACGGAGATTACAGCCAAAGGTGAAT
>JAZLEK010000056.1:0-35467 GCA_045615225.1 Acutalibacteraceae bacterium
ATCTTCTTCCAGCACAGAGAGGCCTGCAACAAGTATTACGATGCAGTTCCCGCAATTGTTGAAGAATATATGGACAAGGTTAACGCTAAAATCGGCACCGACTATAAGCTCTTCAACTACTACGGCGCAGAAGATGCAGACCGCGTAATCGTTGCTATGGGCTCTATCTGCGACGTTGCAGAAGAGGTTATCGATTATCTTACCGCTAAGGGTGAAAAGGTTGGTCTTGTAAAGGTACGTCTTTATCGTCCTTTCTCTGCTGAAAGACTTGCTGCTGCTATTCCTGCAACTGCTAAAAAGGTTGCTGTACTTGACAGAACTAAGGAACCCGGCGCTCTCGGCGAGCCCCTCTTCCTCGACGTTGTTGCTTCTCTTGCCGCTATGGGCAGAAGCGACCTTAAGGTTGTTGGCGGTCGTTACGGTCTCGGTTCTAAAGATACTCCTCCTTCAAGCATCTTTGCTGTTTATGATGAACTTACTAAGGATGCACCCAAGAGTCAGTTCACTCTCGGTATCGTAGACGACGTTACTAACCTCTCTCTCGAAGAAAAGGTTTCTCCGAACACCGCAGCAGAAGGCACCAAGGAATGCAAGTTCTGGGGTCTTGGCGGTGACGGTACTGTTGGCGCTAACAAGAACTCTATCAAAATTATCGGTGACCATACCGACAAATACGTTCAGGCATACTTCCAGTACGACTCTAAGAAGACCGGCGGTATCACAATTTCTCACCTTCGTTTCGGTGATAAGCCCATCAAGTCTCCTTACTATATCAACAAGGCTGACTTCGTTGCTTGCCACAACCCCTCTTATGTACTCAAGGGCTACAAGATGGTTCAGGACGTTAAGCCCGGCGGCGTATTCCTTATCAACTGCCAGTGGTCTGCAGACGAGCTCGATAAGCACTTAAATGCAGAAACCAAGCGCTATATTGCTAAGAACAACGTTCAGCTCTATACCGTAAACGCTATTGACCTCGCTGCTTCTATCGGTATGGGCAAGCGCACTAACACAATTCTTCAGTCTGCTTTCTTCGCACTCGCTGACATTATGCCTCGTGAAGATGCAATTCAGTATATGAAAGATGCTGCAACCAAATCCTACCTCAAGAAGGGTCAGGATATCGTTGATATGAACCACAAGGCTATCGACGCAGGCGCTACAGCATTCGTTAAGATTGATGTTCCCGCAGCTTGGGCAGATGCTACCGATGATGTTACAGAGGCTGCATCAAACGGTCCCGAAAAGCTCGTTAAGATGGTAGATACCATCATGAAGCCTGTTGCTAAAATGGACGGTGACGCTCTTCCTGTTTCTGCTTTCGTTGATTATGCAGACGGTACCTTCGAGCAGGGCGCTGCCGCTTACGAAAAGCGCGGAGTTGCAGTTATGGTTCCCGAGTGGGATAACACCACCTGCGCTCAGTGTAACAAGTGCTCCTTCGTTTGCCCCCACGCTACAATTCGTCCCTTCGCAATGACCGAAGAAGAAGTAGCTAACGCTCCCGAAAATATGAAGCTTGGCACAAAGCCCATCTTCAAAACTTCTTATAAGTACACCCTCGCTGTATCTCCGCTTGACTGTATGGGTTGCGGTGTCTGCGTAGGCGTTTGTCCCACAAATTCTCTTAAGATGGTTTCTCGTGAAAGCCAGGATAAAGAGCAGGCAGTATTCGATTACTGTGTAGCTTCAGTTACCGAAAAGGAAGATGTTGCATCTGCTGCTAACCTCATCACCAGCCAGTACAAGAAGCCTCTCCTCGAGTTCTCCGGTTCTTGCGCAGGTTGTGCAGAAACCTCTTACGCTCGTCTTATCACTCAGCTCTTCGGCGACAGAATGTATATTTCTAACGCTACAGGCTGTTCTTCAATCTGGGGCGGTCCTGCCGCTACCTCTCCCTACACAGTAGACGCTAAGGGTCACGGTCCTGCTTGGGCTAACTCTCTCTTCGAGGATAACGCTGAGCACGGTATGGGTATGTATCTTGGTCAGAAGGCTATCCGCGACCAGCTTATTGAACAGGTTACCGAGATGGCTGCTTCCGACAAGGCAAGCGACGAATTCAAGGCCGCTGCTAATAAGTATCTTGAAACCGTAAACGATGGCGAAGCTAACGCTAAGGCTACTACCGCTCTTGTTGCTGAACTCGAAAAGGCTGCAGAGGCAGGTTGCCCCGCAGCACCCGCTGTTCTTGCTAAGAAGGAATACCTCTCTAAGAAGAGCGTTTGGATTTTCGGCGGCGACGGTTGGGCTTACGATATCGGCTTCGGCGGACTCGACCACGTACTCGCTTCGGGTAACGATGTAAACATCATGGTATTCGATACTGAGGTTTACTCCAACACCGGCGGACAGGCTTCCAAGGCTTCTCAGATTGGTCAGGTTGCTCAGTTCGCGGCAGCAGGTAAAGCAATTGCTAAGAAGAGTCTTGCTGAAATCGCTATGTCTTACGGATATATCTATGTTGCTCAGATTGCTATGGGCGCTGACCAGAATCAGACCTTAAAGGCTATCAAGGAAGCAGAAGCTTATAACGGACCTTCTCTTATCATCGGCTACGCTCCTTGCGAAATGCACGCAATCAAGGGCGGTATGGTTAACTGCCAGAAGGAAATGAAGAAGGCTGTTGACTGCGGATATTGGAATATGTTCCGCTTCAACCCCGCTTTAAAGGCAGAAGGAAAGAATCCTCTCTCAATCGACAGCAAGCCTGCTACCACCGATTACAAGGAATTCATCCTCGGCGAAGCTCGTTACGCTTCACTTACACGTTCCTTCCCCGAAAGAGCAGAAGCTCTCTTCGAAGAAGCTGCAAAGACTTCCAAGGAAGCTCGCGCACACCTCGAAAAGCTTGCTGAACTTTACGGCAAATAATAAAACTAAAGACCGGTCAGGCGACCCTGACCGGTTTGTTTTTTAAGCAGAGAAGGAGTATCCGAACCCGCCTAAAAGGGCATTATTTAGGCGATTTTCGGATTATTGGCGGCGGCAGGCGACAGCCTTGCCACCTTCACTGCACCAAAAATCACACAAAATTCTGCTCCTTTTAGGTCGTAGAATTTTTGCGGTGCCGATTTTTGCATCGGCACGGCATAAAACGCAGCAAATACTTTCGTATTTGCGAGTATTTTAACACAGCAGAGGTGAAAATCGTCCCGCAAAAATCGGGTTCGGATATTCCTTCTTTGCTTAAGACGGAGAAAACAAATGGGATATGTATTTGCCTTTACGGCAATTTTTTTCGCTCTGATGAAAGGTTTTTGCGGTAAAAAAATAAGCGCATATACCGCCCAACCTACAGATGCGGCGTATTATAATGTCATTAGAATGCTACTGTGTATTCTTATAGGCGCCGCTTTGGTTGCAGTCGAGGGCACAGGTTTTAAAGTTTCTCTAACGGTTCTTTTAATATCTGCGCTTTCAGGACTTTCACTTGCCGTTATGGTAATAAGCTGGCTTATGGCGGCAAGAAAAAGCGTCTATATGCTTGTTGATGTTTACTGCACCCTGAGCGTGGCAATTCCGCTTACATTATCGGCAATATTTTACAAAGAGAAGGTAGACCTTTATGATATTATCGGGCTTTCATTTCTTGCAGTTGCAACCTATCTGATAGCAGGGTACAGCGCAAGTACAAAAAAACAAAAACTAAAGCTTCCCGAGTATGTGATACTTTTCCTTGTATTTTTATCGATAGGCTTTACAAACTTCTTGCAAAAGGTATTTATTAAAAGCAGTGGGGGCGAAAGCGTAACGGTATTTAATTTTTATACCTATATTTTCGCCGCAATAGGTTTAATTTTATTTCTTGTTTTTTCTAAAAAGGAAAAGAAACAAGAAAAAACAAAACACCCTATAAAAGCATATATATTGGTCTGCTTTATGGCGTTATCACTTTTCTTAAATTCGCTTTTTGCAACACTTGCGGCAGAAAAATTAACCTCTGCCGAGCTTTACCCGTTAACGCAAGGCTCGACGTTGGCGCTTGCTCCCGTAATGGCGGCATTGTTTTTTAATGAAAAGCCAAAACCGAGACTTATAGTCGGAATAGTCCTCTGCTTTACAGGTCTTATTATAATGAATGTTCTATAATAAAAGCCCCGTACTTTTGTACGGAGCTTTTTTATTTGTTTTACAGTAGCTCTTCGACAAGTATTCCGCGTGGCTCCTGAGGTGTAGAAAAGACAATTTGTGTTTCGGTTGTGCCGAATTCCTGAAGCCTGTTAATGAAGTGGTCGAGGTTTTCGGTAGAGTCGAACGCCACCTTGATAAGCATAGAATAATGTCCTGTAACGCAGCTGCACTCAAGCACATTTGGATGCGAACAAATAAACGGATAAAATTCAGGCTTTCTGCTTGGGGCAAGTCCTAAATTAACAAAAGCAACAACAGGAAAACCAAGCTTTTTATAATTAAGCTTTACCGAATATCCGCTGATAATGCCTTCGCTTTCAAGTTTTTCAAGACGCGCGGCAGTAGCGGGGGAGGAAAGGTAAATTTGCTCAGCAAGCTGTTTTAACGGCATACGCGCATTTTGCTCTAAAAGCGACAAAATTTTTAAATCAATCTGGTCCATAGTTTTCTCCGCACTTTAGTAAAAATTATTAACGCAAATAAATCACGTACGCTTAATAATATAAATCAAAACGCCTTTAAAGTCAAGCGATTTTAAAGAAAAAATTAATTATATAAATATTTTTCCTAATAATAAAAGAAAGCACGAAATTTTTCGTGCTTTCTTGCTTAGTAACAGAAATTAAATATATCTTTTGCAACGTCTGCATCAATTTCAATGTAACTTTTAATAGTTCTTGTGCGCTTCATTGTACAAAGTTCGGCAAGCTCCGACGCTTTGTTTTCAATGTTAAATTCTCTGAGCCTTGAGGGCATACCAATCTCGGTGAAGAAATTTTCCAAGGCTTCAATTCCTTTAATTGCCGCCTTTTCGTCATCAGGGTCGCTAATATCGAAAACGCCTCTTGCGAAATTGGCGAAACGAGCCGCATTTTCTTTATAGACAAATCTGCACCAAGCGGGGAAAAGCACGGCAAGACCTGCGCCGTGAGCAATATGGTCAAACATACCCGAAAGGGCGTGTTCAAGCTGATGAACAGCTAGCGCGTTTTCTCTGCCGCAACCTGTTAAATTATTATGAGACAGGGAAGAAGCCCACATAATTGTGGCTCTTGCCTCGTAATTTTTGGGCTCTTTCATAACAACTTTTCCTGCTTCGACAACGCTTTTTAACAGCCCTTCGGAAATTCGGTCGGTTAGCGGAGTGTCTTCCGAGGGGTAAAAATATCTTTCCATTGTATGTGCCATAATGTCCGAAATTCCGCAAGCCGTTTGGTATGGGCTCACAGAATAGGTGAGTTCGGGGTTTAAAATCGAAAAAAGCGGTCTGATATAGTCGCCGCCCATACCCTTTTTAATACCGAGTTCACTATTGGTAAGAACTGCAGAGGCGCTCATTTCACTACCTGCTGCTGAAATGGTCAAAACACAGGCAACGGGTAAAGACTTATCTGTTTTTGCTCGACCCATAGCAATTTCAAAAACGTCAAGTCCGCTCGCTGCGCCGACAGCGGTAAATTTAGCGGAATCTATAACACTTCCGCCGCCAACGGCTAAAATCAGTTCAACCTTTTCCTTGAGAGCAACCTTAATTGCTTCGTTTATAAAGTCGTATTTAGGGTTTGGCTCAACACCGCCCATTTCTACAACCTCAATATTATTTTCATTAAGAGAAGTCATAATCTCATCGTATAGACCGCTCTTCTTAATGCTGCCCATACCGTACTGAAGCATAATTTTCTTAAATCCGTAGCCCTTTATTATTTCGCCGACAGATTTCTGCTTATCTCTGCCGAAATATACCTTGGTCGGTGTATAAAAAGTAAAATCACGCATAAATATAAGCCCTTTCTAACATATTCTGGGAAGCCCTTCGCCGATAAGAATGCCAACCTTCTTTTTGCCGCCAAGAGCCGTTCCCATAACAACGCCGTTGCCTGCCGACACTCTGCCTACAATAGCGGCATCCTTACCGTATTTGCTGTTTTTTATAATATCGAGCGCCTTTTCAGCATCTTTTTCGGCAACCACACAGACAAGCTTGCCCTCGTTGCCCATATGCATAATGTTAAGTCCAAGAAGTTTAACTAAAGACTTAACCTGAGAATTAACGGGAATAGCCTCTTCCTTAATTTCAAAGCACTTGCCGCTCGCATCTGATAGCTCGTTTAAAACTGTGCCAAGACCGCCGCGGGTTATATCTCTCATAGCGTGAACATCAATATTATTTTTCTTAAGGTTTGCAACAATATCGCAAAGGGGGGCAACGTCGCTTACAATATCGTTTTTAATATTCATTCTGTGAGATAGTATTGCGGCGTGATGGTCACCCATACTGCCCGAAACTATGACTACGTCATTTTCTTCACATTTAGAAGATGCATAATCTTCACCTTCAATAAATCCAACACCTGAAGTGTTGATATAAATTCTGCCTTTTCCGTCAACAACCTTGGTGTCGCCCGCAACTATAATAACACCAGCTTCCTTTGCCGCCTGAGCCATAGAAGCGGCAATAAGCTTAAGTTCGCTTACTTCGGCGCCCTCTTCAATAATAAAGGCGCTCGTTAAGTATTTCGGGGTTGCGCCGCGCATAAGCAGGTCGTTAACAGTGCCGCAAACGGCAAGTCTGCCAATATTTCCCCCCTTAAAGAAAATAGGGTCAACAACGAAGCTGTCGGTTGTGACTGCGATTTTATTAAATCCGTCAACTACCGCGCTGTCCTCCATCATATCAAGAACAGGGTTTTTATATGAAGCGGCAAATATTTTATCAATCAACTCCTTTGTTGACTGACCTCCGCTACCGTGAGCAAGTGTAATTTTCATATATTTTTATCCTTTTTTCATAAAATAATTAAAACAACTACCTTCATGAGATACCATACAGGCTCCAACAGGGTTAGAGGGCGTACATACCTTACCGAAAAGCGGACATTCTTCGGCTTTTTTAAGTCCTGTTATAACCTCGCCGCAGGAACAGCCCTTTGGAATAAAGTCATCAAAAAGTCCTTCGCTTCCTGCATCAAACTCGGCATATTCATCGCGCAGCTTCATGCCTGAATTTTCAATAACGCCAAGTCCTCTCCAAGCTGCAGAGCAGGGTTCAAAGTATTTTTCAACCAAAGCGTTTGAAGCTTCGTTTCTGTTTTTAGTTACCGCTTCGGTATAAAGGCTTTTAACAATTCCTTTACCCTTTAGCTTTGTAAGCGCCCAGATAGCGAGAAGAAGCTGTTCACCCTCAAATCCCGCGACAACAAAGGGAATATTATATTTTTCTGCAAATGGGGTAAAAATATCGTATCCGGTAATAACGCTTACATGTCCGGGAGCAATCATTCCGGTAATATTATTATCTGCAGATAAAACCTTATCAATAACCGCGGGCATGGTCTTAAGCGCGGTAAGCAGTTTAATGTTTTTAATATTATGATTTATAATTTCGTCTAAAAGCACGGCGTAAAGCGGCGTGGTGGTTTCGAAACCAACTGCCGCAAAAACAAAGGTGGTTTCAGGCTCGTTTTTGGCAATTTCAATAAGGTCAAGCGGGGAATACACCATAAGTATTCTGCCACCCTCCGCCTTTGCATCGTGAAGAGAACCTCCGCTACCCTTAACCCTTATCATATCACCAAAACTGCAAACACAGGTGTCAGCCTGTTTTGAAAGTTCGCAAAGCTTATCAATATAAGCGGCAACCGTAACACAAACGGGACAACCGGGGCCGGTTATAAGCCTTATTTTGCTTGACAACATACTTTCAATGCCGTTTTCGACGATAGAAGCGGTATGTGTTCCGCAAACCTCCATTAAGGTGATTTGTTCGCCATCATAATTTTTAAGAAAATCGGCGATTTCTCTTATTTTATCCATTTTCGATTTCCTTTATCATTTCAAAAAGTTCGGTCATATTATCGGCTTCCTCTTTATCAAGCTTCTGAATAATAAGACCCGCGTGAACAAGCACATAATCTCCAACCTTAACGTTCACAACGCCTGTATGTGCGCGGACAATATTGCCAGAAAAATTAACGGTGGCAATGCTTTCTTCAATTTTTTCAATTATACCGGGTAATGCAACACACATAATTTATTCCTTTCCTGCAATAAAAAGTTGACCAAGGGCAATACCGCCATCGCCCGATGGCACTTTTTCGTTCATATAGACCTTAAAGCCCTCGTTTTCAAGTTTTTCTTTAAGAATATGGGTAAGAACTCGATTGTTAAAGGTTCCGCCCGAAAGGGCTATTTCTTTGATGTTTTGAGCCTTTGCAATTTTTGTAATTCCGTCTGCAAGGGCAATATGGAAGCCAAGCGCCAAAGAGTAAGTATCGGCGCCGCTTTCTTTTGCTTTTAAAATATCAAAAATAAGCTTTACAGTATCAAGCTCGTTTTCATTATACTCTAAATCAAGAGGGTAGGCAACAGCGCCTCTTTTTATGGCAATACTTGCCGCATTTTCAAGAGAGACAGCACATTGTCCTTCATAATAATTGTAATTTCCAAAACCTAACAGGCAACAAACGGCGTCGAAAAGTCGGCCACAACTTGAAGAATTTACACAGTTAATGTTATTTTTGATTGCGGCGGCAACTATTTCGGCATCACTTTTTTGCATAACATATTCGGGAATATCCATACCGCCCGCAATGAGATAACAGGCAAGAGACTCGGCCGCGTTTTTGGAGAGCGCGTCACCACCGCACATTTTAACGGTTTTAAGATGGGAAATACGTTTATAGTCTTTACCCTTACAGAAAAGAACTTCGCCACCCCAAACTTCACCATTCTCGCCAAAACCCGTGCCGTCAAAGGCAAAGCCTAATACCGATTCAAGACGATGCTCTGCCATAACCGATGCAATATGAGCGTGATGGTGCTGAACTTTAATGGACTTCATACCGTACAGCTCGTCAGATAAAGCTGAACTGTAGTAGGCGGGGTGCATATCGCATACCGTAACATCAGGCTTAAAGCCAAAGAGTTTTGAAATATGTTTAGCAGATTCCTTATAAACCTCGGCGCAGCCATCATCTTCCAAATCGCCAAAGTGCTGAGAAAGCACAGCTTTACCATTTTTATAAAAACCAAGACAGGCTTTAAGGTCACTTCCCGCCGCAAAAATTGTTTTATTTCCAAGATTAACGGGAATACTCGCGGGGGCAACCCCTCTGCCGCGCCTCATAATATGGCTTTTTCCGTTTAAAACATAATAAATGGAATCGTCAAGCGAGGTTATAATGTCGCGGTCATGATACAAAACGCCGTCAAAATAGGGCGATTCATCAAAAATGCCAAGCATCTCATCGTTATCGGTTATAATCGGTTCGCCTGATATATTTCCGCTTGTCATAATCAGGGGTCCAAGCTCTTTAGTTAGCAAATATTGAACAGGATTAGATGGCAGCATTGCGCCAACAAAACGGCTACCAATACACGCATCGCTAAAAAGCTCGTCTTCCTTTTCGATTAAAACAATAGGTCTTGCGGCAGACAATAAAAGTTCCTCTTCGGTAGAGTTCAGGCTTAATACCGCTTTTATCTGAGTAATGTTATTAAACATAATGGCAAACGGTTTTTGTTCGCGCAGTTTAAGGTTGCGCAGTTTTTCTATTGCTGTTTTATCTTCGGCAAGACAAACAAAATGATATCCGCCAATATCTTTTACGGCAATAACACCATTGTTTTTGATAGCATTAATAGCCGAATCCAGAGAAGACTCACCTTCGGTTTTGCCGCGCCACATAAGCCTTGGACCACAGTCACGGCAAGCAATAGTTTGAGCGTGAAGTCGGCGGTCGTTTGGTGAGGTGTATTCGGTTTGGCATTTTTCACACAAAGAAAATTTACCCATAAGGGTGTTTTCTCTGTCATAGGGGAGTTTATTTATAATAGAATATCTGGGTCCGCAGGCTGTGCAGCTTATAAAAGGGTGCATATATCTGCGGTCAGATTTGTTTTCAAGTTCGGTAAGGCAGTTGTTACAGGTAGAAATATCGGGAATAATTTCGGGCAAAAAGCGGTCATCTGTTCCGCTTTCTATAATAGAAAAGCCCTCACCCTCAAATTCTTCGCAGTCGCTAATATCTACACTGTAAAATTTTGCCTCTTTAGGCAATAAAGAAACAAGGCGACAGAGGAAATCCTCTGTCACCCGGTTATCACACTTAATGACAATTTCGGCGTTACCGCCAAGATTTTTTACGGTGCCCGAAAGCTGCATATCGTCTGCAACCTTCTTTGAGCAGGGTCTGAAACCAACACCCTGTACGATACCGGTTATAAATATTCTTTTTGTCACTCTGTTTCTATGCTATCAATAGCCATTTCCTTTCCAATCTCACTTGGAACGCCGGGAGTGTTGCAGTGGGGACATTCAAAGTGGAAGGGCTTTTTCATAAAGAGTTCACCGCAGTTAGGGCATTTAAGCATAGACTTAACTGTTCTAACTGTTACGGGAACATCTTCACAGCAGGTGCCCACAGCGTTTATTTCAATATTCATAATAACCGCTTCGGGCGAAAATCCGCTGGATTCGCCAATAACGAGGTTAATCTGTTTTACTTTGGTGTGACCTCTTTCTTCAAGGGCCATCTGAGCGTGTTCAATAATATGAACGGCTTCGTGATGTTCGTGCATAAATTCACCTTATTTCATATCAATGCATTTCTTGGGGCACTTGTAAGCGCAAATAGCGCAGTGAATACATTTATCCTCGTCAACAACCCAAGTTTTGTTTTCTCTGTCAACAGTAACAGCGTCCTGAGGACAAGCCTTAGCGCAAATTCCACAGAATACGCAAAGGTCTAAATTAGCATCGGGAGTAGCTTCAACGTCGTAACCGCGTTTGAATTCGGGCTCGTTTGCCTCGGCGGCAGAAGAAGCCGACATCTCAATACACTTTTTGGGGCATTTATCAGCACAAAGACCGCAAGATACGCAGGAGTCTGCATCAAGCTTCCAAACCTTGTTTGCTCTGTCAACGGTAAGCGCGCCCTGAGGACAGTTTTTAGCGCAAAGGGTGCAATAAACACACTTGTCAAGGTCAGCCTTAGGAAGTGAAGCGCCGTCATCGGCGATTTTTTCTTCTACAACTGCGGTTGCTGTTTCAGCGTCAACCATAGCAATGCACTTCTTGGGGCACTTGTAATAGCAAATACCACAGTGAATACATTTGTCTTCGTTAACAACCCACTTCTTAGAATCTCTGTCCATTTCGATTGCGCCCTGAGGACAGAAGGAAGCGCAAAGTCCGCAGTAAACGCAGGCGCTTAAATCTGCTTTGGGTAAATCGTCAACATCGTAAGGTTCAAGAACGGTATCGTTCTTTGTCTTATCTTCGCCCATTTCCAAGCACTTCTTGGGACATTTTTCGGTACAGAGTCCGCAAGAAACGCAAAGAGTTTCGTCAAGCTTCCAGGACTTAGTTGTTCGGTCAACCGAAATAGCGCCCTGAGGACAATTCTTAGCGCAAAGTCCGCAGAATACGCAAGAATCGAGATTGCAGTTGGGCATAGCTGCGGCCTTTTCTTCGCTTGCTTCGGCACCTGCTTTAGCGAAGGTGTCAACAGTTTTTGTTGTGTTGGGCTCGGTGTAATTAACATCGGTGGAAAGAACCTTTTTAGGACAACCAACCACACAGTTTTCGCACTGTACACAACCCATTCTGTCAATAGACCAGGTACCCTTATTTCTGTCAACCTTAATAGCGGCGGAAGGGCACTTCTTTTCGCAAAGTCCGCAAAGAATACAGTTATCAATATCAATAACTATATGACCGCGGGTGCGTTCGGGGAATTCTCTTTTATTATAGGGGTAACCGTATGTAGCGGGCTTTTTAAAGAGAGCCTTTAAAACACCGCCTGTAAAAGAACCGTATTTGTTCATCTGTTTATCCCCCTTATCTTTCGGTACAGCTTACGCAGGGGTCGATAGTGAGAACAAGAATCGGCACGTCTGCGAAATCGCAACCCTCAAGAATTTTAACGAGGGAAGGAATGTTAGCAAAGGTTGGGGTACGGACACGGGCTCTGTTTAAGAACTGAGTGCCGTCGCCTCTGAAGTAGAATACAGCTTCGCCTCTGGGCTGTTCAAGTCTTACAAAAGCTTCGCCGTTGGGGTTACCCTTAACGTCAACCGAAACAGGTCCCTCGGGAATTTTTGCAACAGCCTGACGAATGATATTGAAGGATTGGAAAATTTCGTTTATACGAACCTCGCAACGAGCATAGCTGTCGCAGTCTTTTCCTGTAATAATATCAAAATCAATATCGCCGTAAGCGGCGTAGCCAAGCTTTCTTGTATCGGACTCAATACCGGCCGCTCTCATCATAGGACCAACAGCGCCGTTTAAAATAGCGTCTTCCTTGGTAAGAATACCAACGCCTTTAAGACGGTTAGCTACAGTGTAATCCTTTAAGAATACGTTTGTAAGTTGACGAACTTCTTCTTCCATCTTGTCGAACATATCAACAAAGGTGCGAAGCATAGAGTTATCCATATCTTTAAGTACGCCACCGATTTTGTTAACCGAGAAAATAACGCGTCCGCCGGTAGAAGCTTCGAACATATCGAGAATGGTTTCTCTCATTCTCCAGCAGTGCATGAAAAGGCTTTCAAATCCGAAAGCATCGGCTAAAAGACCAAGCCATAAAAGATGGCTGTGAAGACGAGACATTTCGCACCAGATAGTTCTGAGATACTTTGCTCTGTCGGGAATCTCAACGTCCATAATACGTTCAATGCCCTCTGCATAACCCATTCCGTGCATAAAGGAGCAGATACCGCAGATACGCTCAATAACGTACATATAGTCGTGGAAATTACGCTTTTCAACTAATTTTTCAAGTCCTCTGTGTACAAAGCCGATAGAGGGAATTGCTTCAACCACCTTTTCGTCTTCAAGTACAAGGTCGAGGTGAATCGGTTCGGGAAGAACCGGATGCTGAGGGCCAAAAGGCACAATACTTCTTTTACTCATTATTTAGTTCCTCCTTACTTAAATGGTGTTTCGACAGCAATGTCGTAAAGCTTGTTTTTGTAGTCAAGAGCGATATACTTAATCTTAATACCGAAAAGCTCGCTCATTTCGTTTTCATAAAGGAATGCGTTGGGGAAGATAGCGGTAATACTTTCGATTTCGGCATCTTCCGCGATAGAAACCTTATAGTTTTTGAAAAGGTCGTCTAAAACATAGGAATAAAGAAGGTCGTATCCGCCCTTTGTTCTTACTGAGCAAATCTGAGAAAGACGCGCGCCCTTGTTTCTAAGGGAGTGAGCCTTAACTGTAATCTGGTCGGGAGAAAGGATTTTAAGTTCGTAATTTTCTCTCATTATTTGTTAGCTCCTTTCTGTTTCTTGGCAGCCTTGAATGCCTTTTGTTTTTCGTCTAAAACGCCAAGCGCCTTAACAACACCGTCGATAATTGCTTCGGGACGTGCGGCGCAGCCGGGAACGTAAACGTCAACCGGAATAGCCTTGTCAACGCCGCCAATAATGTTGTAAGCATCCTTGAAAACACCGCCGTTACAAGCGCAGATTCCAACTGCAACAACAACCTTAGGTTCGGGCATCTGGTCGTAAAGCTGTTTGACAACAGCCTTGTTCTTTTCGTTAATACCGCCGGTAACAAGGAAAATATCGGCGTGTTTGGGGTTTCCTGTATTAACAATACCGAAACGCTCTACATCATAAACGGGAGTAAGACAAGCGAGAACTTCAATATCGCATCCGTTGCAGCTTGAGCCGTCGTAATGTAAAAGCCAGGGTGATTTTGTAATTTTAGCCATATCTTTATCCTCCCTTAGAAAATGTACTCTAAAACGAGCAGGTTAAGTCCGCCGCAAACGATGGTAACACCCCAAGCGAGTTTAACCATAAGTTCCCACTTAACACGTGCGCTTACGTTGTCGATTATTGTTTCAAGGAAATAAACAACAAGAGCTGCGCCGATAGCAAGAGGAATACTCCACCAGTCGTTAGATAAGAAGAATAATGCTACAACGCCAAGTAAGAAGGTGTTTTCATACCAGTGAGCAACCTCAATCATACCAAGGTTTCTGCCCGAAAGGTCGGTTGTAACACCTTTAACAAGCTCCTGATGAGCGTGGTGCGAAGTAGAAATATCGAAAGGTGACTTTCTGAACTTAATTGTTAAGATAAAGAGGAAGCCAAGGAAGATACCGGGGAGATAAATGATTGATGGAACATCACCCGAAGCGATATCAATAATCTTGAAGCTGCCTTCTCCACCGATGATTTTTGTTGACATATAAAAACCAACAGCGGTAATAAGAACCATGGGCTCGTAAGCGAGCATCTGCATCATTTCGCGCTGAGCACCCATTGTAGACATTGCCGAGTTAGAAGAAGTAGCGGCAAAAACAAGGAACATAGCAGCGGTTGAAAGAGCAAGGAAAACAAGAAGAATATCAACGCCCGCAAAGAAGAGGACACCTGTTAATATCATAAGAAGAAGAAAACTAAAAGCGATAACAAACTGACCACCGTTTAATGCCAAGGTCTCTTTTGAAAAGAGCTTTGCAACATCGTAAAGAGGTTGGAGCACAGAAGGACCGCGTCTACCCTGCATACGCGCAGAAAATTTACGGTCGAGACCGGCGAGAAGTCCTGCAATAAGACCGCCAAGCACAATATAAATAACTGCCGAAATAATTCTTGTAGTTACCATTACAGAACACCTCCTATAGTAAGAACTGCACCGATGATGAATCCTGCCGCCGCAATAGCGGTCGCAACATTCATAAGGCGGTCGGTACCGATAAGGTCGGAAAGATACCAGTTAGCGTGGTACATTGTGCGCTCTTCGTCAAATGCGCCAACATAGTGACGCTCGTCACCCGTATCAATACCCGACATATAAATTGTGGTTTGCTTTGTTTTTGCAAAACGTGTGAATATGAAGCCTGCCACGATTACAAGAGCAAGAATAATAATCATAAGAACAAGGATGAAAAGGTTTTCATCAGAAAGCACAGGCTTAAAGTTTGTTGTGCCGTAAAGCGAATTTACAATAGGTGTAACAAGACTGCCTGACAAGAAGGGGAATACAAGACAAAGGGCAACCATCATAACTGTATGACCGCCAATTGATATCCACTGGTCAAGGCTGGTGGTATCTTTTCTTCTGATGGTGGGACGAGCGTAGGCAAGAAGTTTACTAATCCACTTTGTCCAGTAAAAAAGGGTAGTAGCTGAACCGAACGCAAGGAGAAGAACAAGAATAATGTTTCCTGCATCAACAAACGCCTGAAGTGCGCTCCACTTAGAAATAAGCATACCGAAAGGAGCAAGATACATTCCTGCAATACCTATTGTCATGGCAATGGCAAGAGCAGGATATCTTTTAATAAGACCGTGCATATCCTCAATGTTACGGCTTCCTGTTGTGTGCTCAACCGAACCAACAGTCTGGAAGAGAAGTGACTTGGAAACACAGTGGAACATCATAAGGAATATAGCAGCCCAGATAGTTTCGTTTATTCCAACGCCGCAGCAGGCAACGATAAGACCAAGGTTTGAAATTGTCGAATAAGCAAGAACCTTTTTGCCGTCTGTATGTATAATTGCGCGAATAGATGCAACAAAGAATGTGAAGCCGCCAATAAGAGCAACTGTAAGACCAACAAGGTTTCCTGTCATAGCGGGAGCTATACGGATAAGCAAATAGATACCCGCTTTAACCATTGTAGCCGAGTGTAAAAGCGCCGATGAAGGTGTAGGAGCCACCATTGCGCCCATAAGCCAGCGTGAGAAGGGAAGCTGAGCCGATTTTGTAAGAGCCGCAAGAGCAAGACAAATAAGGGGAATTACAATTACGGGGTCTTTTGAAGCAACAAGGTCGGAAAGATTGAAAATGTGAAGGTCGAGTGCGCAGTAGCCGATAGCTGCTGCAAAACCAACGCCACCAAGCAGGTTCATCCAAAGAGCGCGGAAGGAATTGTCGACAGCCTCTTTTGTTTTGGTGTATCCAATAAGAAGGAAGGAAACAACCGAGGTGATTTCCCAGAAGAAATACATCCAAATAAGGTTGGCCGAGAAAACAATACCAAACATTGCGCCAAGGAAAACAAAGAGCATAGCGCAGAAGAATGAACGTCTGTCCTTAACTTCGTCACCGTGGTGATGATGATAATCTTTAAGATAACCAACCGCATAAACGCAGATAAGTCCGCCGACAACCGCAATCATAAGACAAAGGATAAGGGTTAAGTTGTCGCAGAACATATAGGGATTTACGGCGTGAGCGCTTCCCGAAAGTTCAAGCCAGGCAACAAAGCAAGTCTGAACAATTGATAAAAGCGCGGCGTAGTATTTTTTATACTTGAAGCTGAGGTAAATAATAATACCCATAAGTATAAATTCAACCGCCAGCATACCGTAGTTTACTGTACCGATGATGTCAAAGCCACCAAGAGTAAAATCACTTGGAATAAAGCTTTGTTCCTTGCCGAAATTCAGCACCGCAAAAACAATGGTTGCGGCGATAATTACGGCGCTACTGATATAAACAGAAATTTTGCGAAGAGTGTTGTTCTTAACAAAAGCCTGAACAGTAGCCGCAAGGAAGGGGAAAAGAATTAAAAGCGCGATAAATAGTTCCATAGCAAACCCTTTCTCTATGCATCAATATAAAAAGCCATATTAATGCATTATATATTATTTACCTATTTATAATACGGTTTTCGTCGAACATTGTCAACAGTTTATTCATATAATATTGTTATTTTTTTAACAAATTTTTTTGTGTATTTTCACCATAAGTTAGAGAGTCGACTTATGCAAATTAAAATAAAACCTTGCGGAAAGAGTAGGACGCGTCAAATACATAAAACCGCCATAGTTTCCTATGGCGGTTTTATTAATAACTTTTCATATTTTTGATATACTTAAAGGTTTCTTCTTCGCCTTTATCTTTAAGCATAATAAGGAGTTCCTCAAGCTTTGCCGCGGTATCGCGGTGCATTTTATCTCCCGCTTTGCCTTTTCTAAAATAATCTAAAGGGTGAGCGTCGGTATATTTTTCGCCCTGATATATCTTACTCGCGGCAACGCGGTCGCAAAACATTTCTTTAAAAAATACTGTCGGCATTTTTACAGGCTCATACATCTTTGTTTCGGGGTTAACGTCGGTCCAATATTCAAAATGATGACGGTTTCTGCCCTTGTGATGCATCCAAGCCTTAGAAAACCCGAAAAGGTCACGCTCTTTTTCGTTAGGGCTTCTGTTTCCTTGATAATATTTCACACCCGGTATAAATTCGGTAGGGGAAAATTTAGAAAGGTCGTGAAGAAGTCCTCGTCCAAAAATACCTGCCTTAAAGCAATGAAGCATAACTGTGTGTCGGTGCTTTAGAATAACCGACAAATGTTTTATTGGGTGTATCATTTTAATTAAGCCTTTATATCAAAGATTTCTTTAAGCGCTGTAAGCTTAGCTTCGGCATCTGCCTTATTCTCGCCTCTTACACAATAGTAAACCTTACATTTAGGTTCTGTGCCCGAAGGTCTGATAGCCACAAAGCTTCCGTCTTCAAGGTTGTATCTGAGCACGTTGGAGGGGACAAAGCCGTCGGGGGGATTAAGAAGGAAGTCATCAACAGATGAAACCTTAATTCCTGCCGCTTCTTTTATAGGATTGTTTCTCATATCTTCAAGCAGAGCGTTCATCTTATCGCTTCCGTCGGCGCCTCTGAAGAAGGTAGAAGATTGGGCATCAAGATAATAACCGAATTTTTCTGCCAAGTCATCTAATACGTCAACAAGGGTTTTGCCTTGCTTTTTATAATAATCGGCTGCTTCACAGAACATCAAAGAGGCTTGAACAGCATCTTTATCGCGGGCAAAGTCGCCAATAAGGCAACCATAGCTTTCTTCATAACCAAAAACATAGTTTTTGTCGCCTAAGGCGTTGTGCTCTTTGATTTTATCACCAATAAACTTAAAGCCTGTAAGGGTCTTTTCTACCTCAACGCCAAAAGACTTAGCAACCGCATCTCCAAGGGTAGAGGTAACGATTGTGTTAATCATAACGGGGTTTTCGGGCATTGAGCCTTGTTCGCTCATACGGGTAAGTATGTAGTTAAGCAAAATTGCACCCGACTGATTTCCTGTAATAAGTTTTTGGGTATCTCCGCAGTTTATAACCGCGCCGAGTCTGTCGCAGTCGGGGTCGGTTGCAATAGCAATATCTGCATTATGCTCCTTCATAAGCTCAATTGCGGCATCGTAAGCGGCGGGGACCTCGGGGTTGGGACTTTTTGTGCCCGAAAAATCGGGGTCGGGGTCACATTGCGATAAAACGGGTAAAACCATATATCCTGCTTCATCTAAAACATCGCGAACGGGAATATTACCTGTTCCGTGCTGAGGGGTGTAAACGACCTTGATGTTGCGCGGCTCATCAAAATCAAACTGTAAAGATAAAACCTCTTCATAATAGGTTTCGTCAATTTCTTCGCCAACAATTTCAATAAGCTCGCCCGCCTCTTCCAAAGATAAGAAGCTAACCTTAAGCTCGTCTTCCACAGCGTTAACAAAAGTGGTTACCTCGTCTGCAAGGTGGGGAACAAGCTGACAACCGTTTTCGTCGTATAGCTTATATCCGTTATATTCGGGTGGATTATGAGAAGCAGTTATAACAACACCGCCAAAACAACCAAGATAACGAACGGAAAAAGAAAGTTCGGGTGTGGTTCTGAGACTTTCAAAAAGATATGACTTAATTCCGTTTGCGGCAAGCACGCCGGCGGTAACTTCGGCAAACTCTCGGCTCATTCTGCGGTTATCGTGGGCGATAACAATGCCGTCCTCTTTTGCCTTTTCACCCTTAGAGCAAATATAATCTGCAAAGCCCTTTGAAGCCTTTGCAACGGTATAAATATTCATTCTGTTGCTTCCCGCGCCGATAACGCCGCGAAGTCCCGCTGTGCCGAATTCTAAATCCTTATAAAAACGGTCTTTAATTTCGGCTTCGTTTCCGCTGAGCGCTTTAAGTTCGTTTGCGGTAGTCTCGTCGGAATTTTCACACCAATGGATATATTTTTTCATAAAATCCATAAAATTTCACCTCGAAAAAATTGCTACCCATATTATAGCAAAAACAAAGTTGTTTTACAATACATTTATATAAATTTTTCTTCTACAAACCATCTGTTTTCTTCCAAAAACAAAAAGGTTTCACATCTGTTTATTCTGCAGGTGTATCGTATGCCTGCTCCGCCGGCTTTAAGAGAGGCGGCGGGTCGTATGTCGAGAACTTTGTCTACAAAAAAAGTGGAGCCGTCGTTCCATAAAATTTTAAGGGGAATAATATTACCTTCGCAGGTAAAACGCGCCGTTACTTCAACATAGGTTTTCTTGTAATTCATTAAAGTCTGAACCATCCTTCAGGGTGTATTTTATGCTCTTCATACGGGTCAAAATCGGTTAAATTTACATCGGTCATTTGCGATGCCTTTTTAACACAATCGTTTCCAAAACGGCATTTAAGTGTATCAAGAGTTTTTTCAAGTTTTTCAAAGCGGATGTTCTTTTTCACCTCGCCGAAAATGTCAAATTGTACCGTTTCGTTTTCGTCTTCAAGCTCCATTGCGCAAACGCCTATGCTGCGAATGGAAAAAGGAGATGAAATATTGCTTTCAAACAGCTCTATAGCCGCATGAAGAAGCACTTTTTCAGAAGCGGTTGAAAAGGAAAGGGAAAGCTGACGGGTTGTGGTTTTAAGGGTGAAATCTCTGACCGAAATCCCTATTTTTTTGGCCTTAAGTCCGCTATCTCTGAGTCTTCTCGCCACCGTTTCACAAAGCACCGAAAAGGTGAGTTTTACATCTTCAAGGTTTACTAAATCTCTTGGCGTGGTAACCGAGTTGCCAACCGATTTTATACCGCGCTTGTGTTCGTGGTTTTTTACTGCGCTGTTCTCGCTGCCCGCGGCAAAGGAATGAAGCATATATCCATTGACTCCAAGAAAGCCGCAAAGCTCTTCGGGGTCTGAATTTGCAATATCGCCTATTGTAAAGATACCTCTTGACAAAAGCTTTTTTTCGGTTGCGGGGCCAACATACAAAAGGTCGCGAACAGGCAAGGGAAATATAAGCTCTTTAAAATTTTCTCTTGTGAAAACGGTGACAGCATCGGGTTTTTTATAATCGGAGCCAAGCTTTGAAAAGACCTTGTTCCAGGAAACACCGATAGATACAGTAATACCGAGTTCGTTTTTTATTCTTTCTCTTATTTCTTCGGCTAAAACCCGACCCTCTTCAACGCTTTTTACATTATCTGTGACATCGAGCCAACATTCATCAAGTCCAAAGGGCTCGACCATATCGGTATATTCACAGTAAATTTTTCTTGCCATATTTGAAAAACGAACATAAAGAGGGTAGTTGGGCGGCACAACGATAAGGTCAGGGCATTTATTTAGCGCCTGCCAAAGAGGCATTGCGGTTTTAACCCCTTTAGCCGCGGCCAACTGATTAGCGGTGAGCACTATGCCGTGACGCTTTTCCACGCTTCCGCCAACAGCAACGGGAAATTCTCTGATTTCGGGCCTGTGTAAGCATTCGACAGATGCGAAAAATTTGTTGCAATCAATGTGAAAAATAATTCTGTCCAAAAAATTACACCCCCCGAAAAGAACAAATGTTCTTATAAATCATACCTCGAAAATCTTAAAAAGTCAAGTGTAAAACTTTTTGGTTTAATTCGCCAAATTATGATAAAAAATATTATAAAAATTGGAAAAAAATCATAAAAACGCGGAATTTAGTACCTTTTTATTTTGGTAATAGTATGATATAATATTATAAATTGGGACCATTATAAAAAATTATTTTTACAAAAAGCATCAATTTGCAATGGAGATGTTATTATGAGTTACAAACCCGACAACAAAAATTTAAGCAGTGATTATAAGTTTGTTTGGGGAGATGAATTTGACGGTGATACTCTAAACCCAGATAAGTGGACTCTAAAACCTAAGATGGGCGGAAACGAAAGGGTAAAGCTTTCGGCTGACCCTGACACCATCTTTGTTAAGGATGGAAAGCTAAATCTGGTCGCTCATAAAACCCAGGACGGCACCTACAAGGTTCCTGTCTCGGTTATAACCCAAAATACTATGAATTTCAAATACGGCTATGCCGAAATTAAAGCAAAGGTCCCCTATATGAACGGCGTTTGGCCATCTTATTGGACACAGTCCACCGCAGAACGTCGCTTAACCCCTCTGCTTGCGGCTAAGGCAAAGGGCGTTATGGCAGAGGTTGATATTTTCGAGATTTTTGCTAACAACCGCGTTGCCGCCAACTACATAAAATGGGTGCTCGACCGCGACCCCGAAAATCCCGACAGACCTCGCACTTGGTATTATGCTAACGCTTTTAGAACGCAGGCTTGGACTTTCTCTGACGAGGCATTTAAAACTATCAATGATGAATATCACGTATATGGTTACGAATGGACTGAAGATTTTGTAAGAATGTATTTCGACGGAGAGGTTTACGCCGAGTTCCAGATAAAAGAGAACTACACAAAGGATAGTGACGAAGAATATTTCGAGGATACAGTTCCCATCTACAACGATAGAACGGGCGCCGATATGAGTTGCTTCCACGACCCGCAATACCTCATCTTCAACAATCACTTGTTTGATGAAGGGGTATCAACAGCCAGTACTTCAGTTACCGAATTTCCCGAATTCACCTCTGCAACCTATTCTATTGAATACTGCAGAGTCTTCCAGAAGGACGGAGTCGGTGATTTCGCAGTAAAATTAAGAAAGGGAGAATAACAATGAAAAGAAGAACTTTACACAAAGTAGTATCGCTTGTTCTGTCTCTTGCTTTAATGCTTTCGGTTTTAACCGTTGGCTTTTCTGCAAGCGGAACAAACGAAGTGGTTATCTGGGATGGTACCACTCAAACTGCTCCTGACGATTCGGATAACGACGGTGTTTACGAAATCGGCACAGCAGCTGAACTTGCCTATGTTATTGATAACGACGGCACAATAAACGGTATTGCAGCTTGCTCGTTCATTCTTACAAAGGATATTTATATTAACGATCCTACAAAGATTGATTGGGCAACAGGCGAAGCAACAGATGTTGAATATAAAATAAATTCTTGGTTCCGTTATTGGAAAAAAGGCAACATCTATCATACTTTCGCAGGTACTATCGACGGTGATGGACATACCGTATACGGTCTATATTATAAAGATACCGCAACGGGTACTGCGCAATATGATGCAGCGGCGCTTATTCCCGGTGTTGCTGAAAATGCAACCGTAACCGTTAAGAATCTTGCAATAGATAATGCTTACGTTAAATATCCTAACGGTGCTGCAGCCTTTGTAGGTTATGCACTAACAGGCGCTACCATTAATATCAGCAATTCTTATGCAGGCGCAAATGTTACTCTTATTGGTAACGATGCAGGTGTATTCCGCGCAGTTGCAAGAGATAACAAAAACTGTGTATTAGAAAACTGCTACTCACTTGCAACAGTTACAGGTTCAAAGACCTATGGTCTTGTTGCATACAACTGGGATGTTGCACACTCTGTAGTATTCAAAAACAGCTACAACGCTAACGGACCTTTAAACTTTGGCGGCGGCCCCGGTTATTACTGCGCGGCAGAAAACAGCTACTCAACAGTAGACAACTCTGATGCCGGTGGCGCAAACTGGTTAAATATCGGCAATAATCTTATTACTTCCGACAGCATGAAGGGCTTAGATGTATTCACTGACGCATATAAGATGCCTGCGCTTAATTCGGGCAATGCTTATATTGCAACCAAGTCATATCCCGTTTTAAGTGTTTTTGGCGTTGAAGATTCAGGCGATATAGAGCAGCCCGACGAGCCTGAGGTTCCCGAAGAGCCTGAGGTTCCCGAAGAGAACGAAAGCGTAATCTGGGATGGAAAAACAACCGAACCTACCGAAACCGACGAAGATGGGAATATTCTTATTAACAATGGTAAGGAACTTGCCTATATCATTTCTACCGGTGGTGGCGCAGGTAAAAACTATAAACTTACCGCAGACATCTATCTTAACAATCTTGAAAAGGTAGATTGGGCAACAGGTGAAGTTACAAGCGGATACGACGTTCAATCTTGGTATGACGATGTCGCATTCCAAGGAAACATCGACGGTGACGGCTTTGTTGTTTATGGTCTTTATTTCAAAACAGATGGCGCTAACTCTTGGAGTATTTGGGGTAACGGACTTATCCCTGCCGTTGTTCACGGCACAAGCGTTTCTGTCACAAATCTTGGTATAGACAATGCTTACATTTCCGGTAAACACGGCGTATCGGCATTCGTAGGCCGCGCTGGTCAAAATGCAAGCTCTTCTTTTGAAACTCGCGCAAAGATTACTATCGACAAGTGCTATATTGGCGCTAACGTAGTAATTTCTGGTAACGACGCAGGCGCATTCCGCGGTGTTACAAGAGGTTCAGATTTTGTTATTACAAATTCTTACACTTTAGCAACCATAAACGGTTCTGCATCACAAGGCCTTATCGCTGGTGAATCTTGGGATGCTACCGTTGTTGTTCAAAATTGCTATAACGCAAACGGCACTTTCAATACAGGCGAAGGCTTAACATCCGCTTACAATATAGATGATGTTTATGTAACATCGGGCACAACAGGTGGCGGTGTTTATGTTGTTTCTCAAGCTAATATGCAGGGCGAAGATGCTTTCTTAAATGGAAGCAAAATGCCTTTACTCAATAAAAATGGCGCTTTCTTTGCTATGGAAGGTTATCCTGTTCTTCGCGTATTCTTAGAAAGAACCAACCCCGAACTCTTAAAACTTTGGGACGGTGTTTCTGTAACAGAACCTACCGCAACCGATGAAGATGGCAAGGTTCTCGTTTCTAACGGTGCAGAACTTGCTTGGGTTGTTCAAAATGGCGCAGCAGGCGTTACATACAAGTTAACAGACGATATTTACCTCAACGATGTAAGTAAGGTTAATTGGGCAACCGGCGAAGTAACCGAGGGTTACAATGTTCGCGCTTGGTTCACAGAATCTTCTTTTGCAGGTAATATCGATGGCGACGGCCATGTCGTATACGGTCTTTACTATAACGATGGTCTTACCACTTCTCAATTAGCAGAAGGTTGGTCAAAACCTGTAGGTCTTATCCCCAGCGTTGCAAACGGCGCTAATGTTAAGATCGAAAAACTTGGCGTAGATAATATGTTTATCAATGCTAAGAGCATTGCTTCTGCATTTGTCGGTGCAGCAGGTAACAGCAGTGCGAACACCGAAGCAGATAGAGTTATTATTACTATCGATCAATGCTATGTTGGCGAACATGTAGATGTTACTGCTTATTCAGCAGGTGTATTCCGTGGTTATTCAAAGAACAACGGAATTTATATCACAAATTCTTACAACCTTGGTAAATTCCGTTCTAATTCCGATAAGAACGAAGATATCGACTTCAACACCTATGATTATAAGTTTGCTTGGTTCATAGGAAACGGTTGGGGCTTAAGCAACGAAATTTTCGTTGAAAACTGCTACAATGCAACAGGTGCTCTTTATAAGGGTAACTGGACTGTTATTAACTCTCAATTCGTTAATAACTATGCTGGCGGTTTAACTCAAGATAAAGACGGCGACGGAGTAGCCGATGAAGTTTGGTACTCTGCCGCAGGCAACACTCCCTTATCTGCTGAAAATATGCAGGGCAAAGACGTATTTGCAAACTCTGCAAAAATGCCTTTACTTAATTCAACCGGCGCTTATGTAGCTCTTGCCGGATATCCTCAGCTCAAAGTTTTCGCAGGCGATATTTCTGCAATGCCTGATGGTGTTTGGGATGGTTACAGCAAAACTAAACCCGCAGGAAAGGGAACCGAGCTCGATCCTTTCATTATTGCAACTCCCGCTGAACTCGCTTATGTAATTTCAACAGGCGGTGCAGCAAATAAATTCTATAAGCTTACTGCTGACATCTATCTTAACGATGTTACAAAGATCGATTGGGCAACAGGCGAGCTTGCAGAAGACTATGCTCCTAACACTTGGTACAACAATGTTGCTTTCCAAGGAACTCTCGACGGTAACGGTCATGTAGTATATGGTCTTTATTATAATGATCCCGTAGATTCTATAGCTTGGGGTTATAACGGTAAGGGTCTTATCCCCCGCGTAAACAGCGGTACTACTGCTACTGTTAAGAGACTCGGCGTAGATAAAGCTTACATTTCTGGTAAAAACGGCGCTGCCGCTATTATCGGCTTTATTGGTTCCAGATACGATGCAGAAGAAATAGCGCAAGATCAAAGAGCAAATGCAATTGTTGATCAATGTTATGTTGGCGCAGACGTTACCATTATCGGACACGATGCAGGCGCTATCCGCGGCGGTATCAAGGCTGCGGACATGACTATCACAAACAGTTATGCATTAGCTTCAACAACCGCTGTTGGTACTAACAGCACAGCAGGTTTCGTTGGAAACGTTTGGAACTCTGTTACTACAATTAAATACAGCTTCTATACCGAAGGAACAATTTCTTCCGATATATATATCCCCGGCGGTATTCCTATGTCGGGTGTTTATGCTATCGATGCAGGTAAATATGATGGCGGAGTAATCGTTGTTAACACTGCTAAAATGCAGGGCACAGATGCTCTTGCTAACGTAATCAAAATGCCTTTATTAAACACCGAAAATAAATTCGTTGCAACCGAAGGCTATCCTGTACTTAAAGCGTTCGTAAAAACACAGCCTGGCGGCGGTGAAGGTGAAGAACCTTCTGTTCCCGAAGTAGCAGAAAAAGATATTTGGGACGGTTCTACACAAACAGCGCCTACCGATTCAGATGACGACGGTGTTTATGAAATTACAAATGCAGATGAACTCGCTTATGTAATTTATAACGATGGTACTATAAACGACGTTCCCGCTTGTTCCTTTATTCTTACAAACGATATTTATATTAACGATCCCGATAAGGTGAACTGGGCAACAGGTGAAGCTATCGGCGATTACACAATTAACTCTTGGTTCCGCTACTGGAAATATGGTAGCACCTATTCAAACTTTGCAGGTACTATTGACGGTGCCGGATATACAGTTTACGGTTTATATTTCAATATGACCTCAAACGAAACTGCTTACGATGCTGCAGCGCTTATCCCTGGTGTTGCAGAAGGAGCAACCGTAACTATTAAAAACCTTGCAGTAGATAACGCTTATGTTAACTATACAAACGGCGCTTCTGCTTTCGTTGGTTATGCTAAGGCAAGCTCTACCGTTAACATCAGCAACAGCTATGCCGGAGCAAATGTTACACTCACAGGTGGTTATGCAGGCGTATTCCGTGGTACAACAAAGAACGGTTATGGCGGTACAATTGAAAACTGTTATTCACTTGCAACAGTTACCGGAACAAATGCTTATGGTCTTGTTGCATTTAACTGGGATACACCATATTCTGTAAAATTTGTAAACTGCTATAATGCAAACGGACCTCTTAACTATAACAGCGGCGCAGGTTATTATTGTGCAGCACAAAACAGTTATGCAACCGAAGAAAGTGCAGATAGTAATAATCCTTTAACCGCAGGTGTAACTGTTATCACCGCTGACAAAATGCAAGGCAAAGATGTATTCACAAATGCAGAAAAAATGGCTGATCTTAACTCTACCGGCATGTACGTAGCAGTTGACGGCTATCCCATGCTCACCTTATTTGCTCAGCGCACCAATCCTGAACTCTTCAAGTATTGGAACGGCCAAGCTCAAGCAGAACCTAAGGGTAACGGTACTGAAGAAAATCCTTACCTCATTTCTAACGGTGCAGAACTTGCATGGGCAATTTCTAAGGGCGGCGCAACTTATAAATACTATAAGCTCACCGCAGATATCTACCTCAACGAACTTTCAAAGATCAACTGGACAACAGGTGAAGCTATCGGTGATTACACACCTAACGCTTGGTTCGATAACGTTGCATTCCAAGGAAGTATCAACGGTAACGGATATGTTGTTTACGGTCTTTACTATCAAACACCAAGTTCTTCTACCTCTTGGGGCTTCTACGGCGAAGGTCTCATTCCTAGAGTAGACCTAGGCACTTCTGTTTCTGTTTCCTCACTCGGTGTTGATTATGCTTACATTTCCAGCACAAACGGCGCTTCTGCTTTCGTTGGTTTCGCAGGCGGCAGATCCGGTGGCGATAATGTTAGCGGCATTTATGCACAAGTTGTTATCGACAAGTGCTATGCAGGCGAAAACGTAACCCTTAAGGGTAACGATGCAGGCGCATTCCGCGGCGGTGCATACGGCGCAGATACAACTATTACCAATTCTTACTCATTAGCAACAACACAAGGCGCAGCAGCAGGTCTTGTTGCAAACCTTTGGTCTGTTAACGTTAAGGTTGAAAACTCTTTCAATGCAAAGGGCGCTGTTACTAACGACGCTTATTTGTGGGCTGCAGTAGCTGCAAATCTTAATAACGTTTACGTTACCGATTCTGCAAACTACATTAACGAAACAATTCAACTTACATTAGACCAAATGACAGGTTTAACAGCTCTTAGCAATATGAGTGGTCTTTCGGCAGATATATTCGTTGCAGTTGAAGGAACACCCGTAATTAAGGACTTCTTAAAGCTTACTGCTACTAGAAACGATAAAGAATATGTTGGCTATAAGACAACTGGTCTTTACTCATTCTTCGTTTCAGGTTCCGATTATTTCTACCGTTACGATAATATCGATGCAAACGGTGACGGAAATATGGATATTTGCGATCTTGTTGCAATGACAATAGCTTACGAAAGTGGCAACGATTCCGTAGACGTTGACGCAGATGCAACACTTACACGTTTTGATATCGAAATTCTACGTAAGGCTATCACTGGCGACGCAGATTACGATACTAAACCCGTAAAACTCAACCCTTACAACAGCAACCTTACCGGCAACTACAACCTTGTTTGGAACGATGAATTCAACGGTGATTACCTCGATTCTACCAAATGGGGCTTATATGCTAAGATGGAAGCTAACCCCGAATTGGGTTACACCAACGACAAAGACGAAAAGGTTATTGACGTTGTAGACGGTAACTTAAAGCTTACCGCTTATAAAGATGCCGACGGTAACTATCATAGCCCGACTTCCGTAGTTACTCAAAACACCATGAACTTCAAATATGGTTATGTTGAAATCCGTGCTAAGTTACCTCTCCAAACAGGCGTTTGGTCTTCCTTCTGGGCTAAGTCGGTTGCCGACAAGTCCGACACTCAAAGTGTTGTAAGCAGCAACAACCCAACCGTAGGCGAAGTTGATATATTCGAAGTATTCGATAGAAACCGTGTTTGCGGTAACATCATCAAGTGGCACGATGGCCAAAGCTGGTATCCGACCGCTATGAACTCCGCTCAAAACGTAGTTCCTCCCGATGATAACGAATTCCATATCTATGCTTACGAATGGACTCCAACCGAAATCAAGTTCTATTACGATGGCGAAATGTACGCTCGCTTTGATATTTCAAAGGTTTGGAAGAAACAAAACGCGTTTGATAGTATGTATGGTATGGGTAAAGATGGTTGGAAATATACTAACCAAGATGAAACCGGTACAGATATGTCTTGCTATCAAGATCCTCAGTACCTCATCTTCAACAACCATCTCTTCTACGAAGGTGTTTCTAACGCTAACGCATACATCTACAACAGCAACCCCGACTTCACTTCTGCCGATTACTTAATCGACTATTGTCGTGTATATCAGCTTGAAGGTCAGGGAGAAATCTATACCAAATAAAGCGTTTAAAAGAGCGCCTGTCTTTTTAGGCAGGCGCTCTAAACATAATATAAAGGAGCCAAGTTTATGAAAATTGCACCTTATAATCCCAAAAACCAGCTTAAAGGCGACTATAAATTCGTTTGGGGCGATGAATTTGATTCGGAAACTCTCGATAAAAATAAATGGTCAACCGAAGTAACCAAAATGGGCGGCCGAAACGTTTTAATCGTTGAGGACACCGAAAATACAATAAAGGTTAAAGATGGCGCTTTAGTGATGACCGCTTATAAGGATGAAGAGGGTAACTATCACGTTCCAAATTCCGTTCACACAAAGACTACAATGAACTATAAATACGGTTACGCTGAAATAAGAGCAAAACTTCCTTTGGAAATGGGCTGTTTTGCTTCTTATTGGACCCGAGGAGTATCCGATAATCCTTCGACCTCTTTGGCTCCCGGAATACTCGACCACTATGCCGAAGTAGATATGTTCGAGGTCTTCCAAAATGGCGGAAAACAGTGTGTTGGCGGAAACATTCTTAAAAATTTCCCCGGTCAAGCAGACAAAAACTGGTATGCAACACCAATGGACTGGACTCAGCAGGTAGTCCTTCCCGATGAGGAATTTCACACCTACGGTTATGAGTGGACACCCGATGAAATAAATCTCTATTTCGACGGTGAAATCTACGCTCATTTTGATATGCGTAATTCTTGGACAGGAACTTCTACCGAAGGAAAAGGGCTTCCCGGTTGGAATAAGGATACTACCAAGTATGTCGATAAATCGGGAACAGATATGATTTGCTTTACCGAGGCTCAGTATCTCATATTTAACCACCACCTACACCATAAAGATGGATTTTTAGCATCAGCCTCGGTTACCGAAAACGAAAACTACACCAGTGCAGATTATGTTATAGATTACTGTCGAGTTTTTCAGCTTAAAGACGGAGAACTTTACACCAAATAATTTAAAAAGGTGTTTGTTGTGATAAAATAAAGAAAAAACAGAGAAAGGTAAGATACAATGAATAAAACAAGAATTATTAAAATAATTTCTATAGTTCTTATTATATCTTTAACACTTTCGCTTTTTACCACAAATACATTTGCAGCAGATACATCAGATAGCAACATAAAAGTTTGGGACGGAACAACAGCTGCGCCCAAAGGAAACGGAACAACAGAGAAACCTTTCCTTATTTCTAACGGAGCCGAACTTGCCCATGTTATTTCAACGGGCGGAGGAGCAGGAAATCATTATAAACTAACCGCCGATATTTATCTTAACGAAACAGATAAGGTCAACTGGGCAACAGGCGAAGGCATAAACGACTATACTCCGCGCCCTTGGTATGACAGTGTAGAATTCCAGGGAAATATTGACGGAGACGGACACATCGTTTATGGAGTTTATTATAATGCAGGTCTTACAACCTCGGAAATGGCAGAGGGTTGGAGCAAGCCGGTAGGTCTTATCCCTGCCATTAAAAATGGTAGCACAGTATCCGTTAGCGCTCTTGGCATAGATTATATGTATATCAACGCTAAAAGCTCTGCTTCAGCTTTTATTGGCCGCGCGGGTAACAGCTCTGCAACCACCGAAGCATCTCGCTCTACAATGTATATAGATAAATGCTTTGTTGGTGAGAATGTTAATGTTACTGCCTATTGTGCAGGTGTCTTCAGAGGCTATTCTAGAAATAGCGCTATTCATATTTCCAACTCATACAATTTAGGATATTTCCGTTCTAATTGTGATAAGCAAAATGATGTTGATGGCGGTACATACGACTACAGATTGTCTTGGTTTGTCGGCAATAACTGGGGAACCGTAGGTACAACAGAGGGATTTACAATAGATGGCTGCTTTAATGCAACAGGAGCTCTTTTTAAAGGCCATTTTGCAACAATGAATCCCCTTATAACAAACTGTTATGCTGCAGGGCTTACCCACGATAAAAATGGCGATGGCATTGCCGAAGAGGTTTGGTATTCCGATGCAGGTAACACCCCCTTAACAAAAGAGCAAATGCAGGGTATAGATGCTTTAGACAGCATTTATAAAATGCCCCACCTTAATATTAACGATGCCTATTTAGCAACAGAGGGCTATCCTATGTTAAAGGCTTTTGCAAAGGATTATCAGGGCGATGATGTTGCCGAAGCTAAAAACCAAAAGGCGTGGGATGGCAGCATAGCCGATAGCCTTGATGGAGATGGCACTAAGGCTTCCCCCTATCTTATTACAAACGGTTCTGAATTAGCATTCGCTATAAAAAGCGGTGGTGGAGCAGATAAATTTTACAAGCTTACAAGCGATATTTACCTTAACGATATAAACAAGGTTAATTGGACAACAGGAAATCCGATAGGCAGTTACAAAATTAACGAGTGGCTTGATAATGCCGCATTTTCGGGCAATATAGATGGCAACGGCTATGTTGTTTACGGACTGTATTTCAAAACAGATAACACAAATCTTACCTGGGGTTATTGGGGAGACGGCCTTATTCCAAGAGTTAATGTAGGAGATAGCGTAGAAATTACCGCTTTGGGTATAGACTATGCCTATGTTTATGGCATAAACGGAGCATCTGCTTTTGTAGGCTTTGCTGGGAACACGGCATATACAGAGGATACCTCGGTAAAAGCAAACGTTACTATCGACCGATGCTTTGTCGGTAGCAAGGTTTTCATTATGGGTAACGATGCCGGAGCCTTCAGAGGCGGTACATACAATTCGGTTATATCTATAAAAAACTCCTATTCGCTTGCAACCTTAAGGGGCACATCTACATTAGGACTTGTGGGCAACCTTTGGGAAGCAACCGTTAGCATAGAGAACAGCTTTAACACAAAGGGTGCAGTTACTACCGATGCTTACAGCTGGAACGATGTCGCAAAAAACCTGAAAAATGTCTATGTTACCGATGCGGCACAATATCAGGGAGAGGTTGTAACCTTAACCATGGAGCAAATGCTTGATGGTGAAATGTCTCTGCCCAAAGATGTGTTTATAGTGGGTTATAACGGTCTGCCGCTTATAAAGGATTTCTTTAGATTTTCCGACTCGAAAAACGGAAACGACTATCTTGGATACACATATTCACAGTATTCAAAATTATTTTTCTCAAAGGATGATTCTTCATATTTCTGGCGCTTTGATACCATCGATGTAACAGGCGAAGGAAATATGGATATTTGCGACCTTGTATATGCTACCAAAAAACAACAAAACGGCAAAAATACTGTGGATATAGATTCTGATAAAGAAACAACAGAATTTGACATTACCGTGCTCAGAAGTGCTTTAATCGGAAATACCGATTATGCGCAAAAGCCTCAAAAATATACCCCGGCATATGGCAATATATCAAGTAAGTATGAGTATGTGTGGGGCGATGAGTTCAGCCAGTCTTATATTGATGGAAATAAATGGGCAATTTCTCCTAAAATGGGTTCAAACCCATCAAAAGGCTTCTATAACGACCAAGACGAAAAGGTTATAAATGTTGAAAACGGAAGTCTAAGGCTTACTGCCTATAAGGCTGACGATGGTACATATCATGTTCCAACCTCGGTTATAACCAGAAATGCGATGAATTTTACATACGGATATGTTGAAATTCGTGCCAAGCTTCCACTTCAAACCGGAGTATGGTCATCTTTCTGGGCAGTTACTGTGGCTGATTCCGCGGGTGTTGAAAAACTTGCTGTACCCAAATGCTCAGATGTTGCCGAAATAGATATGTTTGAGGTTTTCGGTACAAATCAGATATCTGGCGGTATAATAAAATGGGCAAGTCCCAATTGGTATCCTAAGGGCAAAAACGGACTTCAGCGCGTTGAACTTGAGCAGGATAACGAGTACCATATCTTCGGATATGAATGGACTCCAACAGAGATTATTATGTACTGTGACGGAGTAATGTATGCCCGTTTTGATATTACAGAACCTTGGTTAAATCCCGGTGAAGAAGGCAAGGGCAAAGAGGGTTGGACATACATTAACGCAGATAATACAGGAACAGATATGTCCTGCTTTAACGACCCACAGTACCTCATTTTCAATAACCACCTCTTCTATGAGGGCATATCCAACGCTAATCAGTATATAAATATTAGCAATCCCGACTTCAAATCTGCCGATTACCTAATCGACTACTGCAGAGTATATCAGATCTCCGCAGGCTCGGAAATTTATACCAAATAGTTTTTAAAACCCCTCAGCTGAGGGGTTTTAATTTATAATTGAAAATATAATAATGTTATGGTAAAATAAATTGATTATAGATATTTAAGGAGAAACAAAAGTGTCCCATCCTCTTGATAAAATAAGATATTTTTGTATTGTTGCCCATATCGACCACGGCAAATCAACCCTCGCCGACAGACTGCTTGAGCTTACTCAGACAGTGTCTGAGCGCGATATGGAAGAACAACTGCTCGACAGTATGGATTTAGAGCGTGAGCGCGGAATTACCATTAAGGCTCACGCTGTTACCCTTTATTATAAGGCGTCCGATGGCGAAGAATACGAACTTAACCTCATTGATACCCCAGGTCACGTAGACTTTAATTATGAGGTTTCCCGTTCTCTTGCCGCTTGCGAAGGCGCAGTGCTTGTTGTCGATGCTTCACAGGGAATAGAGGCTCAGACCCTTGCCAACACCTATCTTGCGGTAGACCACGGATTAGAACTTCTACCAGTAGTCAATAAAATCGACCTTCCCTCAGCCGACCCCGACCGAGTAATAGGCGAAATTGAAGATATTATCGGCATCCCCGCGCAAGATGCCCCCAGAATTTCGGCAAAAACGGGTATAAATATTGAAGAAGTGCTGGAACGCATTGTTACCGATATCCCCGCCCCAGAGGGCGACAGAAACGCCCCTCTCTCCGCCCTTATATTCGACTCTTATTACGATGCTTACAAAGGTGTTATTGTTTATTTCAGAGTAATGAGCGGTAAAATAAAAGCAGGCGACAAAATTAAAATGATGGCAACAGGCGCCACCTTCGATGTTGTCGAGGTTGGCAGAAAGGGTGCAACCACCCTTGAAATCTGCGACTGTCTTGAAGCGGGTGAGGTTGGATACCTTGCCGCTTCTATCAAAACGGTAGGCGAGGCAAGAGTCGGCGACACCATCACCTTGGCAGATAACCCTTGTCGTGATGCACTTGCAGGCTACAGAAAGGTTAACCCCGTTGTTTTCTGCGGAATTTACCCTGCCGACGGCGCGCATTATACCGACCTTCGCGAAGCGCTCGAAAAGCTTCAGCTTAACGATGCTTCTCTTCTTTTCGAACCCGAAACATCTTCGGCTTTAGGCTTTGGTTTCCGTTGCGGATTTTTGGGACTTCTTCATATGGAAATAATTCAGGAAAGACTTGAGCGTGAATACAACTTAGACCTTGTTACCACCGCGCCAAGCGTTATTTATAAATTCGACCTGACAACAGGCGAAACGGTTTATGTGGATAACCCAACAAACTACCCCGACCCTGCAATAATTCAGCAAGCTTATGAGCCTGTGGCCGACGTTCATATTTACAGCCCAAGTGAATATGTAGGCGCTATAATGGATTTATGTCAGCAACGTCGCGGCGAATATACCGATATGAAATATATGGGCGACCGTGTTGATATTCACTATATTATGCCAATGGGCGAAATTGTTTACGACTTTTTCGACGCTTTAAAATCCAGAACAAAGGGTTACGCAAGTTACGATTATGAACCTAAGGGCTACAGCTCCTCAAAGCTTGTGAAACTCGATGTTATGCTTGCGGGCGATGTTGTCGATGCGCTTTCCTTTATTGTATTTGTTGATAACGCCTACCCAAGAGCCAGAAGAATTGCCGAAAAGCTCAAGGATTATATTCCGCGTCAGCTTTTCGAAGTGCCTATTCAGGTTGCTATCGGCGGCAAGATTATTGCCCGTGAAACCGTTAAGGCGATGCGCAAGGACGTTCTTGCAAAGTGCTACGGCGGTGACATTACACGTAAGAAAAAACTTCTTGAAAAGCAAAAAGAAGGTAAAAAGCGTATGCGCCAGTTAGGCTCGGTTGAAGTACCTCAAGAGGCCTTTATGGCAGTACTCAAACTTGATGAATAGTTAATTTAAGAGGGGGGATAAGATGTCCTCGAAACTGAAAAAAGAGAATAAGGTTTCCTTTCTGCAAAATGTCCTTATGCTTATGTTTTCTCAGGTAGTTATTAAACTTCTGGGTCTTATATACAGGGTTGTAATTGTCGATGTTGAAGGCTTTGGCAATACGGGAAACGGCTATTATTCTACGGGCTATCAGATTTATATGATACTTCTTGCCCTCTCTTCAATGGGCATACCGAATGTTGTATCAAAGCTCGTTTCTGAACGAATTGCAAAAAAAGATTTTATCGCAGCAAACCGCGTCTTTAAGTTCTGTTTTGTGATTTTCGGCGTGTTGGGCATATTTTTTGCATTATTTCTCTTTTTTGGAGCCGAATTTATCGCCAATTCACTTTTAAAGGCAGACGGTGTAAAATATACCTTAATGGCGCTGTCTCCCGCCCTTATAGTAGT
>JAZLEK010000057.1:0-10427 GCA_045615225.1 Acutalibacteraceae bacterium
GACTAACCCATTAAAATGATTGTCGTGCAGAATTAAATTTTTTTGTAATTTAATTCTGCATAGCCGATAAAATCGGCTGTCGAAGCGCTTTTTGGCGTTTCGACAAACTACAACCATTATAAAAGGTTTAAATATTTGCTAAAGCCTGCTCAATATCAGCAATAATATCGTCTGCATCCTCAATACCAACCGACAGTCTGATAAGGTCGGGCGCAACGCCAGCCTCTTTAAGCTGTTCGTCGGTTAATTGACGGTGTGTGTGGGATGCGGGGTGAAGAAGACAGGATTTAGCGTCGGCAACGTGTGTTGCAATACTGATAAAGTTAAGGCTATCCATAAACTTGATAGATTTTTCTCTTCCGCCCTTAACGGCAAAAGCGAGAACGCCGCAGGTTCCGTTTGGCATATATTTTTTGGCGAGGTCGTTATATTCGTCGCCTTCTAAATCGGCATAATGTACCCAGTCAATTTTATCGTTTGCCTTTAAATACTCGGCAACCTTAAGGGCGTTTTTACAGTGACGTTCCATACGAACAGACAGTGTTTCAAGACCGAGGTTAAGATAAAATGCGTTTTGGGGCGACTGAATAGAACCAAGGTCGCGCATAAGCTGTGCGGTAGCCTTGGTGATATATGCGCCCTTGCCAAAGCGTTCGGCATAGGTGATTCCGTGATAAGATTCATCGGGTGTGCAAAGACCGGGGAACTTATCACTATGAGCCATCCAGTCAAAGTTTCCGCTGTCAACAATACAACCGCCGACAGTAACACCCTGACCGTCCATATATTTTGTGGTGGAATGGGTTACAATATCGACGCCGAATTCAAACGGACGGCAGTTAACCGGGGTGGCAAAGGTGTTGTCTACAATAAGGGGAACGCCGTGACTGTGGGCAAGACGGGCGAACTTTTCAAAATCAAACACAGTAACGGTGGGGTTTGTAATGGTTTCTCCGAAAACTGCCTTGGTGTTGGGTTTAAAATACTTTGCAAGCTCTTCTTCAGGAAGAGTCTGGTCAACAAAGGTGCACTCAATACCCATTTTTCTCATAGTAACGTTGAAAAGGTTATAGGTGCCGCCATAGATTGACGAAGAGGTGATAAAGTGGTCGCCTGCTTCGCAAATGTTGAAAATGGCGTAGAAGTTAGCCGCCTGACCCGAAGAGGTGAGCATAGCGGCAACGCCGCCCTCCATAGCGCAAATTTTTTCGGCTACGAAGTCGTTGGTGGGGTTCTGAAGACGGGTATAGAAATAACCGGTTGCCTCAAGGTCAAAAAGCTTACCCATATAGTCGCTTGTATCGTATTTAAAGGTTGTGCTTTGGTAAACAGGAAGCTGACGAGGTTCACCCTGTTTTGGCTTCCAACCTTCGTGAAGACATTTGGTATCTACTTTCATATTACTTGCTCTCCTTATTACCTAAAAATTTACGGTAACCCTGTCCGCGCTGAACACAACGCGAAACGCGGCTTAAGGTTGCCGAAGAAATGTTGGTTTCTTCAATAACCTGATTATATGTTTTGCCCTCAATAAAAAGTCTTGCGGCAACAACACGTCCTGCCATCTGTTCAAGCTCTTTATATGTGCAAAGGTCATCAAGCAGAATTTTAAAATCTTCTGCATTGTCAATCTTTGCGAAAAGATTATAGAGTTCCTCAATGTTTTTGTTTTCTGGCATAATATCACCTTTAGCATAAAATATATTTATATTATTATACTTTAATTTAATAGAGTTGTAAAGTGCCTTTTTTATTTTAATCCAATCATTAAAGCAAGTGTGCCTCTTTTTCCGGCGCTTGCCCTGTGGGAATGGAAAATATCGGCATTACAGCAGGTGCAAAGGTCGGCTGTGTCAATATTTTCCGCCTTTATACCGCTGTGCAATAAAATTTGTCTGTTAACCTCTTTTAGGTTAAGCATATATTTTCCATTATCCTTTTTATAATAACAGTCATCAAAATTTAAAAAATTAAGCTTTTTAATCTCATCTATAACGGGGTCATCAACCTCATAACAGCACTGGGCTATGTTTGGGCCAATTCCGCAAAGAATATCCTTAGGGTCACAGCCAAAATTATTCACCATAGTCTGGACGGTGTTTTTCGCAATTTGCTTTGCAGTTCCGCGCCAACCCGCGTGGGAAGCGGCAACAACTTTTTTAACAGGGTCATAAAAAGCAAGAGGGGTGCAGTCGGCATATTGGGTGACAAGAATAATATCCTTCTCGTTGGTGACAAGTCCGTCAACATCGGTATAATCGCGGTCGCAAAAGAGTCCTTTACCAACATCATTTTTGGTCACAACCCTCACGTTTGCCGTGTGGGTCTGGTCGGAAAGAACGACATTTTTACAGTCGCCGCCTATAGCTTTACAAAATCTTTTATAATTTTCTAAAACAGCCTCTCTTTTATCGCCAAGCGAGGTTGAAAAGCTCATAGAAGAAAAAACACCCTCACTTATTCCTCCAATCCGTGTTGAAAAGCCGTGAATGTTTCCGCCCGCCTTTTCAAGCTTTGGGAAGGTCAGAAAAACGACCCCGTGATTGTTATTAACCTTTAAAGTATCAGATTTTAACATAATAACCTCAAATTATACAAAAATTGCGGTTACGAAAAAACGCAACCGCAAAAAATTTACATACTTCTGTAATTAGAATAATGTTCGCCAACCTCAGAACCGTTTAAAACAACGCCGAGAAGAGTAATATTTGCGAGTTTGAGCGAATCGACAACCTTTTCGAAATTGTGATAGGTGGTAGATTTTGCTTTAACAACAAGCAGCAACCCTTCGCTGAGATGAGCGACCGATAAAGCATCTGAAACAATACCTGCAGGAGCGGTATCGATGATTATATAATCATAGGAAGCTCTTACCGAAGAAATAAGCGTTTCAAACTCGGGTGAAGCCAAAAGCTCTGACGGGTTAGGAGGAATTGCGCCCGAAGGAAGCACCGAAAAGGTGGGGTTGATATTGACAATAGCGCGGTCGGCCGAAGAAAAGCCGGCTAAAATTCCCGAAAGACCGTCGTTGTTTTCGATTTTGAGCTTTTTCGCAATGCTTGGTCTTCTAAGGTCGGCATCAATAAGAAGAACCTTTTTGCCAAGCTGAGAAAAAGAAATAGCAAGATTTACGGAATTGGTTGTTTTGCCTTCGCCCGCCTGCGCAGAAGAAACGGCAATAACCTTACAGCCTTCTACGCGGTTAAGCAAAAACTGAAGATTTGTTCGGATTGTTTTATAGGATTCTGCCACAGCAAACTGAACATCGGCAGCGGCACTTTCAAAGGTTTTATTTATTTTTTTCATAGCGCTTACCTTTCGTTTGCTTATTTTCAAAAACAGGAACGGTACCAAGAAGCGGAATATTATAACGCGACTTGAAATCGGTATCGCTTTCTATTGTGTTTTTGAGAAGAGAAATTACAACAAAAACTAAACAGGAAACAAGCGCTCCAACAACAAAAGCCAAAAGGGTGTTAGAAGCCGTGCGAGGACCGGTTCTTTCTACCTTATCGGCAGTAGCAAGAATTTTAACGTCGACGCTTAAGATGTTGTTTCTGATAAATGTGGGGGCAATGTCCAAAAATGTATTGGCAATTTCTTTAATTTCTTTAGGGTTGGTGCCAAAGGTAGAAATATCTATAAGAAGAGAAGCCTCGCCTCTGGGGGCGGGTACAAAACATCTTTTAAGGCTGTAATAAGAATAATCCTTACCAAGAGCGTTTGCAAGCTCTTTGTACATATTGTCGCTTTCTAAAATGTCCACACAGGTCTCAACAAGATAAAGCGAAGCATTGAGGTCGCTGCTTGAAACGCTTTCGCCGGGAATACCAACATCGGCAAGACCGCCGTTATTAACAAGAATGGTGGTTGTTGTGCGGTATGTGGGGGTAACAAAAAATGTATTATAGCCAAAGACCAACGCCGCAAGTAAAGTGGAGGAAATAAGAATGGGGATAATACGGTCTTTAACAATTTTAAAAAGTGAGGATAAATCTAACTCTTTCACAGGGTGAACCTCCAATTCAACATTCACCTCATTATACAATAAAAATCTTTAATTTACAAGAGAAATATTTGGCTTTGCGTAAATTGTTTTGTTGGTGGTATAAATCACCATACCGGGCTTTGCGCCTGTCGGTTTTTTAACGTTTTTAACCTCGGTGAAATCAACGGGAACGTTGTCGGACCTGCCGGCTTTTGAAAAGGTTGCGGCAACCCTTGCCGCAAAAAGAAGTGATTCGTCGTCAACCTCTTTGCCCTCGGTAACAAGTATAACGTGTGAGCCCGGAATGTTTTTTGTGTGAAACCAAAGGTCCCTTTTTTCCGCAAATTTTAATGTTAGAAAATCGTTTTCGCGGTTGTTTCTGCCAACAAGAACCTTAAAGCCTGTTTCGGTCACAAATTCTTTGGGCTTAGATGCGGCGGGCTTGGATTTTCTTTTTGTACGGTTTATAAGGTATCCGACGTCATAAAGCTCTTCCCTGATTTCCTGAAGCTCGGCGGCGGTCTGCGCGCGGGAAAGAGAATCAAGCACAGATTCAATATATATGATTTCCTTTTCGTCCTTTAAAACAAGCTCGGTCAGCGTTTGCTCTGCGGTGTGGCTTTTTTTATATTCCTTAAAATATTTTGCCGCGTTTGCCGCGGGCGATAGCGCAGGGTCAAGCGGAATATCTATAAAATTAAAGTTTTCGTCATAATAGTTTTGAACACAGGCAGATTCGGCGCCTTTTTTGATAGCGTAAAGGTTTGCCTTTAAAAGCTCGCCGTAAATTCTGAAGGTTTCGCGGTCTTTGCATTTTTCAAGCTCGGCTTTTCGGCCGGTCATTCGGCGCAAGGCGCGATTTTTTGCGGAAGTCAGAACCCGACTCATATCGGCCGACAACGCTCCTATTCTTTTTTCCTTGTCCTTTTCTTTAAAAAACTCGTCTAATAGGGCGCAAAAGCCGTCAACTTCAATGCTTTCGGTCTCGCTTCCATACTGTGAAATTTTGGTATAACTAAAATCCTTCGGCTTGCCGTCGGCTGTTTTCAAAATGTAGGGTGAGGGGGCCAAAAGACTCTGCTTAAACCACCCTAAAGCTGAAAGCAAGGCAGTTTTATCGGCGCTTACGGGCGCAATATCGGTATCAAAACAAACCTTGAGGGCAATTTCTCTCGATACAAGCGGTGAAACACCCAATATCGCGTCGCAAAAGGCAAGACAAAGGGGTTTAGAAGATGCTAAAACAGCGTCACAAAGCTCTTCTTTAGAAGCAGAAAAGGGATTAATTTTGGCTTGAATAGGGGGCAAAACATATTTTGCGCCGGGGAGAAGAAGTCGGCTTGAGTTTTCAATATCGCTTCGGCGAAGCGCATCTAAAATCTTTCCGTCCTCACTGCACAAAATAAGGTTTTCTCTTCCCGTAATGAGCTCAACCGACAAAAACGGGTAAATTATGTCACCCATCTCGTTATATGTCATAAACTTAATGATAATTGTTCGGTTAAGGTCACTTTGGTAAAGCTCGGCAATCTTTGCCGAGGAAAGATGTCGGCGAAGCAGTTTGCAAAAGCTTGGCGGGTCGGCAGGGTTGTCAAAGGAAGCGTCTGTTATACCTATTCTTGCGCTGCCCGAACGAAGAGAAATAAGAAGCTTTCCCGTAAACGAGGCCGAACGCATAAGGAACACCAGCTCATCACGTGACGGCTGGTGTATTTTATCGGCGCGCGCACCGACCAGGATATTAAGTTCGTTTACTAAATGGTGTAAAAATATTGCGTCAAGCGGCATTTTATTCTCCGAGAATTTCTTTTATTTTATTATATGTATCAAGCGGTGAGGAAAAATCTCTTCCCGATGCCTTTAAATCAAAAATCAGCCTTTCAACAATTTTAAGCTGTTTTTCAATATATTTTTTAGAGGTTTCATCGGCGGCGTTAAGCTTACCCGTGCGGTAAAAGGCTTCATCCCTCACCGAAATTTCGCCCGTAAACACAGTCTGAATCACCGTGTAAACCTTGCCTGAATCGGCGCAGGCGACCTCTTTTCTTATGTCAAACCCGTTTTCGCATAAATATTTGCGAAGAGCATCAGCCGAGGTCATGGGCTGAAGCACAAGCGTGTATTTATCGTTCTTAACCCAAGGCGCCGCCTCTAAAATCGAGGCAATGACCTCACCGCCCATACCGGCGACAGTAATGCAGTCAACCTCATCGGGCGCCACGGTAGAAAGCCCCGCGCCAAGCCTTGTTTCAATAGAAAAGCCAACCTTGTTAATGTTGGCGCGCGCGCTCTCCAAAGGCTTTTCTTTTATGTCGGATGCAATACAAAAAGGGGAAATACCCTCTCTGATTAAATATATAGGCAAATGCCCGTGGTCGCATCCAATGTCGGCGACCCTCGCGCCATTAGGTACGAGGGTCGACACGGTGTAAAGCCTGTTTTTAAGTTGTTTCATTATTTATTAAAATACGCGTTAAGCTTAGAGAGAAGCGCCTCGACATCGGTGCCGTGAACCTCGCAAGCTTGCTCAATGGTTTCGCCTCTCGAAGCGGGGCAGCCGAGACAGTGCATACCAATTTCAAAGAAATACTCTGCGCAGCCAACATCAATATCTAAAACATCTCCAATAAGCATATCTTTTGTAATAATCATAATTTTTTCTCTCCTTATATTTATAATATGCACCGAAGGTGCACCTTTCCCTTGGCCCTGGGCGCTCGACCCTTGGCCCTAAAATAGTTTTGTTTCCTTATCTTTATCATCTCTGCCGTGATTATAAAGCTTGCGGTTGTCCATGCTCCAAAGTTTGCCCGAAAATTCTCCGTTCGCCACGCCAAAGGTGGCTTCCTTCATTTCAAACATACGGGCATCAAGCATATCGAGTTCGCTGAGAAGCTCAGCCTCAATAAAGGAAGGACGTACCGCCGCGCCAAATTCAGGCTCGCCGTGGTGAGAGAGTACCATATGCTCTAAAAGAAGCGGAACCTCACTCGTTATGCCAAGTCGGTCGGCAACCTCTCTTATCATCATAGCGCCCTCAAACAAATGGCCCACAAGGTTGCCCCTGACGGTGTAACCCGAAGCCAAGCCCGATGGCGTCATTTCATATTCGGTAGTTTTCGCAATATCGTGAAGCATTGCTCCCGCAATAAGAAGCTCTTTATCAACAAAGGTGTAAAGTTCGCAAACCTTCTCACAAAGACGAACTATCGATAAGGTGTGAAGCATAAGACCGCCGCGTATTGCATGATGAAGCTTAAAGGCGGCAGGCCAAAAAACAAGTTTTTCCTTGTGTTCGCGAAGAAGGGCTAAAACAATAGCCTTAATGTCATCGTCCTTAAAGCCTTCGGCTATACTAAGCAGTTCGTCAAACATAGTCTCGCCCGAATAATCTGCGGATGCTACAAGCTCATCTGCGCTTATTTCGTCCGATGGCGCAGCGTGGCGGATTTTGTCAATGCGAAGCTGTTCGGCGCCGTTATACATACTAACCGTACCGCGCACCTTAACAATATCGCCCGGATTATATTCCCCGTGAACCGACGGAACATATCCCCAAAGCTTAGCGTTAATATCGCCCGACTTATCACCAAGGGTCATATCAAGATATTCGTCACCCTTGGAAGAGGTCTTTTTGTTGGAAACCCTAACAAGCAAAAAGCAATCTACAAGACCGTTTGCTCCGGCAGGAATAAAATTCATAAATAACCTCCCAAATAAGTTGGCGAGAGTCGAACCGAGTGCGCCTTCAAAACAAAATTTTCGGTAATAGTTTGCCTCAAAACTTGAAATACAAAAGTATTCCTGCGTTTTGTCGGCTTCCTCTGACACAAAAATTTTAGTTTTGAAAGGTCGGAGAGTTTCTGCCAACGAATTTATTTAGTGGATAAAGCGTGATTTTGCCGCAAGGCTGACGCCTTGCAAAAAAGAACGCAAAGTCCAATGATTAAAGGCGGTGAGCGAAACCGTACCCGGTTCGACTCTCGCCAACTTAATTTGTAAGATAATATTTAACCAAGTTTTGAAGCAAGGTGTCGCGGTCAATTCTGCGAATAAGGTTACGGGCGCCCATATGGGTGGTGATATAGGTCGGGTCTTCCGATAATATATAACCAACAATCTGATTAATGGGGTTATAGCCCTTTTCCTTAAGCGCGTCATAAACTGTGAGCAAAATTTTTCTTATTTCTTGCTCCTGGTCGTTTCCAATAGAAAAGGTTTGGGTTCTGTCAAGCATTGAAGCTCCTCGCTTTCTGCAAAAGAATAACCTTTTGCAAGTCTATTTTATCCTAAAATTTGTTTTATTACAAGTTTATTATTCGGCAGTCTTATATCGTTCAACGAATTCCTCGAAGCTGATGCCTTCGGTCATAATGATTTTTGCCGCCTCTACGCCAACGTATCTGTAATGCCAAGGCTCTGGGATAATGCCGGTTTTGTCGCGGAATTCTTCGGTGTATCGAAGAATAAATCCGTAATCGGCGCAATTGTTAACAAGCCAGGAATATTCGTTGGTGGTTCTGAATGAGTCCTCAACCGAATTAAAGTCAACTGCAAGGCCGAGCTGATGCTCGCTTGTTCCCGGACGGGCAACAATCTTTTCGGCTTCTTTTTCGGCCTGCTCGATGGTTAACGAGCTGTCGGCTTCCATAAGGCGTTGAACCTTGCGGTTGAAATTAAAGGTTTGGAATTCGTTTGTGCGGTAGGCAGAAACAATTAAAAGGTCAACGTTCGAAAGCTTTGCCGCATCGCACATAGCGTGAAGCTGGTCTATCGCTCTGGCATCAAACTGAGCGTTTGAAAAACCTGCATATTCTTCTTTAATAAGAGCAAGCTCAGGATTAAAGCCCTCGGGGATAGCGTTCCAAGGATTTACAAGCTTTAGCTCATAAGAATTTAAATCAAAAACAGTATCACCCTCTTCCTGCTCTTCTTCCGAAGAGGTAACATCAGAAGAGTTGGCTTGGGTAATATCTTCGCCGCCAACCGAAATTGTAGGGTCACCGAAATCGCCGCAACCAACAAGTGTTATACAAAGAATAATGGTAAGTAAAGAAACAAAAAACTTCATTTTAACCTCCGATAAGTTTTAACGTCTATATTCATTATATATATTATGCGGCAAATAATCAATGTTGATTTTTAAAATTTTTTATGTATAATAAAATACATATATATAATATAGGAGCTTAATAATGGAAAAAATCAGAGAGCAGGCCTATCTTGCCACAAAGGAAATCATCGAAAAAGCAAAACTTAAGACGGGCAACATTCTTGTTGTCGGTTGTTCTACAAGTGAGGTTATCGGAGATAAAATCGGAACAAATTCTTCCCCCGACACTGCCGATAATATATATATAGGTGTAGCAAAGGCCGCTGCCGAGGCAGGCGTATTCGTTGCCGCACAGTGCTGTGAGCACTTAAACAGAGCTATAATTATCAGCAAGGTTGCCGTTCCCGGTGCCGAGGAGGTTAACGTTGTGCCTCAGCCCAAAGCAGGCGGCTCGTTTGCAACCGCCCTTTATAAAAACACTCCCGACGCAATTGCTCTCGAAGAAATAAAGGCCGACGCAGGAATAGATATAGGATTTACCCTTATCGGTATGCATATCAAAAAGGTTGCAGTGCCCGTAAGACTTGAAAACAATAAAATCGGCGCCGCTACCGTCCTTGCCGCAAGGTCCCGTCCAAAGTTTATCGGCGGTGTCCGCGCAGGCTACAATGAAGATAAAATGTAATATGTGCCCGACTTACTTACATATAATAAGTGAGTCGGGTCTATTTATGCCTGAAAACGCCCTGTTTTGCCGTAAAAAATAAGGTGTGAAAAAATTTTTAAAAAATTTTAAAAAAAGTGTTGACAAACGAAAACCACTGTGGTATTATAATCGGGCGCCCAAAAAACGGCGCGAAAACGGACCTTGAAAATTAAACAACGACAAACAAGAAATTGGACCCGACAATTAATTTGAGAAATCAAAGTAAATTAAGGACAATTCAGACAAAACGCCAGTTTTGAATGAAGTCTATTTAGAGCAGAAATAACTGTTCTGAGAATTGATTTAAACACCTTCGGGTGTTTAAGATATAATTTTTCAGAGAGTTTGATCCTGGCTCAGGACGAACGCTGGCGGCGTGCCTAACACATGCAAGTCGAACGGAGCTTCTATGGAATGCGACTTCGGTCAAGTGAAGTTTAAGCTTAGTGGCGGACGGGTGAGTAACGCGTGAGCAACCTGCCTTTCAGAGGGGGACAACAGTTGGAAACGACTGCTAATACCGCATAACGTACATTTAAGGCATCTTAGATGTACCAAAGATTTATCGCTGAAAGATGGGCTCGCGTCCGATTAGGTAGTTGGTGGGGTAATGGCCTACCAAGCCGACGATCGGTAGCCGGACTGAGAGGTTGAACGGCCACATTGGGACTGAGACACGG
>JAZLEK010000058.1:0-7256 GCA_045615225.1 Acutalibacteraceae bacterium
GCTGATTATCAATTCGGCGTGATTCGTGACGTTCTGTACCGATTATGAAAAGTCCGCCGGCTTCCTTTACCTTTTCGGCTTCGGGGGCGATTTCTGCCTTAAACTTTGCGTTCAGCTCGGCAAATTCTTTTCGGGCGGTTAAAATTGTTTCATCGGCTGTATCACCAAAGCCTGTGGCTTCGGCAATAACTTCATCGGAATAACCGCGGTGTTTAAGCTCGGCCTTTGCAAGATATTCGGCATTACCGCCAAGCATAATATCGGTACCACGTCCTGCCATATTGGTGGCAATGGTTACTGCTCCGAATTTACCTGCCTGAGCAATGATTTCGGCTTCCTTTTCGTGGTGCTTTGCATTTAAGACATTATGCTGAATTCCTCTGCGCTTAAGCATACCGCTAAGCACTTCTGATTTTTCTATTGTAACTGTACCAACGAGAACGGGCTGACCTTTTTTGTTACATTCTTCGACAGCCTCGACCACAGCTAAAAACTTAGCCTTTTCAGTTTTGTAAACAACATCGGCTTCGTCGGCTCTTATAACGGGCTTGTTCGTTGGAATTTCAATAACGTCAAGCTTATAAATTTCTCTGAATTCGGCTTCTTCGGTCATAGCAGTACCTGTCATACCCGAAAGCTTGTTATAAAGACGGAAGAAATTCTGGAAGGTTATGGAGGCGAGAGTTTTAGATTCGTGGGCAACCTTTACGCCTTCTTTTGCTTCTATAGCCTGGTGGAGTCCTTCGTTATAACGACGTCCGAACATAAGACGTCCGGTAAATTCATCTACAATGATAACTTCGCCATCTTTAACAACATAATCAACATCACGCTTCATTATACCGTGGGCACGGATTGCCTGCTGAATGTGGTGAGAGATTGTAATATTTTCGGCATCGTTAAGATTTTCAAGTCCGAAATATTCCTCTGCTTTTTTAACGCCGCTCGGGGTTAAAACACAGGTTTTTGCCTTTTCGTCAACAACATAGTCACCGTCGAAATTTTGCTCTTCGTCCGACTGTTTGTCGTTGGTTTCTTTAACCTTTACACATTTAAGACCCTTTGCAAAGCGGTTTGCTCTTGTGTAAAGTTCGGTAGATTTTTCGCCTTGTCCCGAAATGATAAGAGGTGTTCTTGCTTCGTCGATAAGAATTGAATCGACCTCGTCGACAACAGCAAAATTGAAGCCACGTTGAACGCGGTTTTCTTTATAGATTACCATATTATCGCGAAGATAATCGAAACCGAGCTCGTTATTTGTACAATAGGTTATATCGGCAGCGTATGCGGCTTTCTTTTCCTCGTTTGTCATGCCGTGAACGATAAGACCGACCTCGAGGCCCATAAAACGATAGAGCTTACCCATCCACTCACTGTCGCGCTTGGCAAGATAATCGTTGACCGTTACAATATGGACACCCTTACCCGAAATTGCATTAAGATAAGCAGGTAGGGTTGCAACCAAGGTTTTACCTTCACCTGTTTTCATTTCGCTGATACGGCCTTGGTGAAGAATGATACCACCGATAATTTGAACAGGAAAATGGCGCATACCGAGTACGCGGTCGGATGCTTCGCGGCAAGCGGCAAAGGCTTCGGGCAGAAGGCTGTCCAAGGTTTCGCCCTCACTAAAACGCTTTTTAAATTCGAAGGTTTTTTCCTGAAGTTCGGCATCACTTAAGGCGCGGTATTCTTCTTCAAGGTCGAGTACGGCCTTTTGAAGCGGAAGTATTCGTTTAATTTCCTTTTCGCTGTAGTTACCGAAAAGTTTCTTTAAAATGCTCATTATATTACCTCGTAGATAATTTTTTTGCAATTTTAGCAAATATATTATAATTATACTTGAAAAGTATTAAAAAATAAAGTATAAATTGTAAATAAGAGAAAAAAGTGTTATACTTCTTTCAAAGGGGTGTCAAAATTGGAATTTAAAGACTTTAAAAGAATTGTTATCAAGGTTGGTTCTTCCACACTAACCTATGAAAACGGAAAACCTAATCTTAGAAGAATTGAACAGCTTTGCCGCGTGGTTTCCGACCTTAAAAACCGCGGCGTAGAGGTTATTCTTGTTTCCTCGGGTGCTATTGCAGTCGGAGTCAACAGACTGGGGCTTCCCTGCCGCCCAAGTGACACTAAAGGAAAGCAGGCTGCCGCTGCTGTAGGACAGTGCGACCTTATGAGCATTTATGACAGATTTTTTGCGGAATATGGCTATGTTTCGGCGCAGATTCTTTTAAACCGTGACGTAATTGAACACGAAGACCGAAAGACAAATGTTATAAACACCTTCAGAGCGCTTCTTGATTTTGGCGCTGTGCCTATTGTTAACGAAAACGACTCGGTTTCGGTAGAAGAAATTCTTTTCGGTGATAACGATAATTTGTCGGCGATTGTTGCCGCCCTTGTTGAAGCCGAGGGTCTTATAATTCTTACCGACATTGACGGTTATTATGATGACGACCCAAGAGAAAACCCCGACGCTCATATTATACATAGGCTTGATAAAATCACCGATGAAATGATTAATGCGGCAGGCGGCAACGGTACTTCCCGCGGTACAGGCGGCATGAGAACCAAGCTTGAGGCTGCAAAATTCGCAGGCGAGCACGGTATCGAAACAATTATTATGTCGGGAGATAACCCTAAAAAAATATTTGATTTGTTTGACGGACACATTGTCGGAACACATATAAAGGTAAATTAAAATGAATTCATTAATAGATTTAGGTATTAAAGCAAAAGCCGCTTCCAAGGCTTTAATTTTAGCTTCTCCCGAGCTTAAAAACGAAGCTTTACGCTCTATTGCAAAAGCGCTTTGTGAAAACGCTGACGCAATTATTAAGGCAAATGAGCTTGATATTAAAACCGCAAAATTAAACGGTATGAGCGATGCTATGCTCGACCGACTCTCCTTGAACGAAGCCAGAATCAAGGGTATGGCAGACGGTGTTTTGGCTCTTTGCGGTTTAGCCGACCCTGTCGGCAAAATTCTGGAAGAAACCGAACGCCCGAACGGTATTAAAATTAAGAAAATTTCGGTACCTATGGGTGTTATTGGAATTATTTACGAGGCAAGACCGAATGTTACATCAGATGCCGCTGCAATTTCTATAAAGGCGGGAAGCGCCGTTATTCTCCGCGGTGGAAAAGAAGCAATTAATTCCAATATGAAAACTGTCGAAATTATGCGGAATGCTATAAGTGAAGTTGGTTTGCCAAAAGACTTAATTCAGCTTGTAAGTGATACCTCACGCCAATCGGCAACCGACCTTATGACCTTAAACGGTTATATTGATGTGCTGATTCCTCGAGGCGGCGCAGGACTTATTAAGGCGGCGGTTGAAAATTCCACCGTTCCCGTTATTGAAACCGGAACAGGTAACTGTCACGCTTTTGTTGATGAGTCGGCTGACATTGAAATGGCAAGTAATATTGTTTTTAACGGAAAGGTTCAGCGCCCGTCGGTTTGCAACGCGCTTGAAAGCCTGCTTGTTCATAAAAATATTGCCGAAAAGGCTTTGCCCGTCATTTGCGAAAAATTAAAAAATGCAGGTGTTGAAATCAAGGGTTGTGAAAAAGTTTGCTCTATACTCCCCTACGCTGTACCTGCTGTTGATGAAGACTTTGCAAAGGAATTTTTAGGATATACTATCTCTGTCAAGGTTGTTGACGATGTTTATGCCGCTGTTGAGCACATTGACAAATATTCAACCCACCATAGCGAGGTTATTATTACCGAAAACACCGATAATGCAAATTATTTTGTATCAAACGTTGATTCGGCCGCTGTTTACGTTAATGCTTCTACCCGTTTTACAGACGGCGGCGAATTCGGACTTGGCGCCGAAATTGGAATTTCTACCCAGAAGCTTCACGCAAGAGGACCGATGGGACTGAGTGAAATAACCTCGTACAAATATATTATTAACGGATGCGGTCAAATTAGATAATTTTTTTAAAATTAGAAAACTTTTAATAAAATAAAACCCTCTCTTATCGCTAACAATAATAGTGAGAAAGAGAGGGATTTTTTATGAAAGAAAAAGCAAAGGGTTTTGCTAAAGGCGCTATGATGGGAATCGCTGCAGGTGCAGTTATGACGACGGTTGGTAAAATGATGTTGAACGGTAAAAAACATCACGTTCAAAAAGGGTCAACCAAAGCCGTACGCGCAGTAAGCGATTTTGTGGACGGAATTCAGACGATGATAAGGTAGATTAAGCGCCAAAAAACGCACCTCTAACGAGGTGCGTTTTTAATTTTAAAGAGATGCGCCTTTTTCAAGTGCTTCATCGATATGACTGCAGAAATTATCATGTCCTACCATATCGTAAAAGCCTGATTTTTTCATAACCTCTAAGGGTTGTTCATTAACATGGGAGAGGATAAGGGTTACATTATGCTTTTTGCATTTTTCATAAACGCGTTCAAGCGCATTCATTGCGGTGGTGTCAAGAGCGGGTACAGCGCGCATACGAAGAATGAGCGCATGGGTATAATCCTTAAGCTTTATATCAAGTATTTTATCTGCCGCGCCGAAAAACATTGGTCCGCTGATTTCATAAACACGAACGTTTTTAGGAACTTCCCTGAGATCGATGCTGTCAGGGTCATTTTCGTGGTCGATATACTTCCAACCCACAACCGAGGATTCCTCGCTCATACGCTTCATAAACAGCATTGCAGCAAGGACCATTCCAACCTCAATAGCCACAACAAGGTCGAAAACAACCGTTAAAACAAAGGTTATTACCATTACGATAATATCGCTTTTGGGAGCGCTTTTTACGATTTTCACAAACTTACGCCATTCGCTCATATTGTAAGCAACCATAAAGAGTATGGCAGCAATTGCAGGCATTGGAATAAGCTCGGCATAAGGCATTAAGAAAAGAATTACAAGAAGAAGCACTACCGAATGAACCATTCCGGCAATGGGGGTTCTGCCTCCGTTTTTTGCGTTTGCGGCTGTTCTTGCAATAGCTCCTGTTGCGGGAATACCGCCGAAGAGCACCGAAGCAATATTTCCCGCGCCCTGAGCCACAAGCTCAGCGTTTGAATTGTGGCGCGAATTTACCATACTATCAGCAACAACACAGGAAAGAAGAGATTCAATAGCAGCAAGAATTGCTATTGTAAATGCATCGGGCATAAGGGCTGTTATATTTGAAATGCTGAAATCTACACCCTCAAAAGAAACCGAAGGAAGACCTTTTGGTATGGTATAAAGGTCGCCGATAGTGAATACATTTTCTTCCATACCCGGTATGAATTTTACCATTAATGCGCCGACAAATACAGCTATTAAAGAGGCAGGAACACGCTTTTCTACCTTTGGGTAGAAAATAAGGATTGCTAAACAAACAGCGCCAACTACAAGCGCTTGCCACGAAAAAGTGGAAATAGCTTCAATGTTTGCCTCTATTTTTTCAAAGGTTTCAATCGGCTTTACACCTTCTGCATAGCTAAGACCCAAAAAGTCTTTAATCTGTCCGACAAGAATTGTAACCGCAATACCTGCAGTAAATCCGGTGGTTATTGTATATGGTATGAACTTAACGAGAGAACCCATTTTACAAAGACCGAGTATAATCAGAATTATACCGGCAAGTATTGTGGCAACCACGAGTCCGCCCATTCCTTTTCTGGCAACTATACCTGCAACAATGGTTGCGAAGGCAGCTGTGGGACCGGCAATTTGAACACGGCTTCCGCCAAGAAAAGCACACACAAAGCCTGCCGCTATTGCAGTATATACACCTGCCGCAGGTTCAACGCCCGAAGCGATGGCAAGTGCTATGGATAGTGGTAAAGCAATTATCGCAACAATAACTCCTGCAATAATATCTTTTAAAAGCTGTGCCTTAGAATAATTTTTCATTACCGAAAAAAGTTTCGGCTTAATATAACATTTGCTCACTTTTTTCATCTTCTTTTTCTATATTTTTACAACTATCTTATATCACATAATTCTTCTGTTGTAAAATAAAAGAACTGACGAAAAATAAATTTCGTCAGTTCTTACAGTTTTTTATTATTTTTGACAGATTTCTTTATTTTAGATTAACTTAAATCTTTCAAGGAGACCGCTTAGTTTATTACCCATTGGAAGCGATTCCAAATCTTCCTTGCTGAGATTCTTGGTTGCGAGTACAAGAAGTCCATAAACAACAACGCCTGCCAAAACAGAAGTAAGGGTTGCAACCGTATTACCGAGAGCAGAGCAAAGCTTATAAACAAAGAACACTGCTACACCCATAACGGTTGAAGAAAAAATAGGCTTAACAAAGCATCGCTTTATATCTACTTGAAGTTTCACACTGCGTTTTACTACGGCAAGTTCTATTACAAATATCAAGATATTATATAAAACTGTACTAAATACTGCGCCGTAAATATTTATACTTGGAATATTTACAAGCCAGATATTTAAGCCGAGTTTTATGACCGAACCGACTATCAGCGCAATGGCAGGTATATAGGTTTTTCCTATGCCGTAAAGAATGCCGTTTAGTATATAGTTCATTGAGGAAAACGGCAACGAAATTGATAAAAGAATTAACACAAGCGCGCCTTCAGGTACGCTTGGGTAAAGAAGCTTCAGAATTGGTTCTGCAAGAACGAAAAAGCCTGCCATACACGGGAAAATGAAGAGTGAATTTATGAAAAAAGAAGATGATATTTTTCTGTTTGCTTCGCTTACATCATTTTTTGCAATTGCCGAAGATATTACAGGTACTATTGCGGTACAAAATGTTGCGCTTATTGCGAGGGGCAAGTGGGTAACTGTTTCGGCCTTTTGTAAAATTCCGTAAAGCTCCATGGCTTTTTCTTCAAGAACCTGCGCCGTTTCACCAAGCGCCGCAAATGCATTTTGCACGCCGCGACTTACCGTTACGGTATCTATAGCCGAACCGAGTACAGAAATTAAAGAACTGAAGGATATGGGGATAGATATGGCAAATATTGTTTTTACCATATCTTTTCTTGTTTTTGTTTCGGTTGGAATATCTTGCGCTAAACAATCATCTTTGATTTCGCCTTTTCTGCGAAGGAAGAAAAACACAAGATATAAAAATGCTAAAATACAGGCGCAAGAGGTTGAAAGGTTGCCTGCCGCCGCCATAATTGCGGTATCTTTACCAACACAGGCGTAAACAAAACCAATTGATAGTACACAGTTGAAAAACTGTTCAATAACAAGGGTTGTAGAGGTTGCTTTAAGACTGCCAAGGCCTGTGAAATAGCCGCGCATA
>JAZLEK010000059.1:0-7534 GCA_045615225.1 Acutalibacteraceae bacterium
TATCTTGAAGAAAGCTTAACTGCAGCAACAATCGCCTCATCGGTAATTTTTACATTGTGATGGGTTTCGTATTTGTCTTTAATTCCTTTAAGAATTAATATAGCATCTTCTTCAGAAGGCTCATCAACATTTACAGGCTGAAAGCGTCTTTCAAGCGCGGCATCTTTTTCAATGTTCTTACGGTATTCGGTAATAGTTGTTGCGCCGATAATTTGCATTTCGCCTCTTGCTAATGCCGGTTTTAAAATATTGGCCGCATCGGTAGCGCCTTCGGCTGAGCCTGTACCGATAAGGGTGTGTACCTCATCAATAAACAGTATTACATCTTCATCTTCTGTTGCTTCGTCAATAATTGACTTGATTCTTTCTTCAAAATCGCCTCTGTATTTTGTTCCCGCAACCATTCCTGTGAGGTCTAAAGAAATCAGCTTTTTACCATGAAGTATTTCAGGTGCATCACCCGAAGCAATTTTGAGCGCCAAGCCTTCGGCTATTGCAGTTTTGCCGACACCCGGCTCACCTATAAGACAAGGGTTGTTTTTAGTTCTGCGGCAAAGCACCTGTATAACCCTTTCAATCTCTTCGCTTCTGCCGATAACGGGGTCTATTTTGCCCTCTTTTGCTTCGGCCGTAAGGTCGTGCCCATACTTTTCTATTGCGCCTGATTTTTCTGGTTTGGTTTTGCCTTTTTTGTTTTGAACATTGTCGTTTGCTCCGGTCTGCTTTGCCGTTTCAAATGCAAGCGCGGCAACATCAACCCCAAGCGCATTTAAAAACCTGATTGCATAATTATCTCCGTCACTCAGAATACCCATTAATATATGCTCTGTACCGACAAGGCTTTTATAGCCTTTTCTTTGGTCTTTTACCGCCCTTTCGAGTATTCTTTTTGCTCTGGGCGTCATATAGTCGGGAGAAAGCTCGGTTGAACTTCCGTTGCCGATAGTTTCTTCTATAAGCTCTTCAATTTTATCGGCGGTTACCTTGCGTGAATTAAGAATTGAAGCCGCAACACCCGACCCTGTTTTAAGAAGTCCCAAAAGCAAATGCTCGCTTCCAATATAGGTATGACCAAAATATTCTGCTGAGCTTATAGCAAAATTTAAAGCTTCATTTGCTTTTTCTGTAAAGCCTTTAAACGAATATTTCAAAATATCACCTCAAATTTTATAATTTAAAGCAACCCTCTAACCATCATCGCTCTTGCCTCATCTCTTTCCCTAGGGGTAACAGCGCCGGAATTTTTCATTAACATATTGGGCTGCGCAGATATAAGCAGCTGAATCGGTTTAATATTATCATTACTGATTATACCCTCATCTATGCCGAGTTTAATCATTGAAATATGCTTCATAAACTCTTCACTGCTTAAAATTCTTGCAAATTTAAGAATACCGAGTGAACGAAACACGGTATCTTCTATGCTTAATCTTTCTATTGAATTTCTACCTTGTTTTTCACGTTCAACAATCTGTTCGGCAATAATTTTAAGATTATCAATCGCATTTCTTTCGCTTATTCCAAGCGTGATTTGATTGGAAATCTGATAAAGAGAAGCCGCCGCTTTACTTCCCTCTCCGTACATACCGCGGACGGTTAGACCTATTTTCCCTGCTGCATCGGCAACCATACTGATTTCGCCCTTGCTCTCGCAAACAGGTAAATGAAGCATAAGCGATGCTCTGAGACCCGTGCCGATATTTGTGGGACATTCAGTGAGGTATCCGAGCTTTGAATCGAATGCAAACTGGAGTTGTTCGTTAAGTGCAGTATCTATTGCGTCCGCTGTTTTATATGCCTCTTCAAGAGAATCGCCCGCCGAAATAACCTGAATTCGGATATGGTCTTCTTCGCCAATCATTATGCTGATATTTTCATCAGACGAGATAGCTATTGCGCGGTCGGTACAATATTTGGCAAAATCAGGACTTATAACGTGCCGTTCAACCATCGCGTTTATTTCGTGTTCAGGAATGTCATTCATTTCTATAAATTTAAGGGCAAAATCTGAAGGAAGATTATTTATAGCTTCTTTTACCCTTTTTTTAAGGGTTTCGAACATTTCTGTTGACATCTTACGAGGGAAAGGTAAATCGGAAAGATTTCTCGCGAGTCTAACCCTTGAACTTATAACAACAGAACTAAAATTATCACATTCTTTATACCAACAAGCCATTAGTTTTCTCCCTCCAATCTTTTGATTTCATCGCGGACTATTGCTGCTTCCTCATAGTTTTCGGCGGCAACAAGTTCGGCGAGCCTTCGTTTTAGTTCCGACACAGTATCCTTAACTTCGGTCACAACAAGATCTTTACTACCCGGTGTTTTGCCTGTATGATTAACGCTTCCGTGAATGCGTTTTAAATACGGCAACAATTCTTTTTCGAAGGTTTTATAACATTCAGCGCAACCGACCTTGCCTGTTTCGGCAATATTAGCAAAGGTTGAGCCGCAACAAGAGCATTTATGCTCTAAGACGGTGTTTTCGCCGTTGAGTGTGTGACCAAGCATTGAAGAAAGCAAGCCTGTTATTGAGCCATTTGCAAAGGTTGAATATCCGCTTTTGGCTGCGCAATAACCACACAAGCTCTGTTCGGTAACCTTTCCGTTAATTACTGTTTTTATATGGGTTGTAGCGGCATTTTTACCACATTTTTGACACAACATAACTTTACCTCCTAAATTTGTGTTAAAAGCATCTGTTTAACAATAGAAGCTCTCAAAAATCCCCTGTACTGCTGTGGTACCGAAACCATAGCAGAGGTTGAAACTGCCGCCTGTATAAGTCTTGCCGTAGATTCGGTAATAAGGCCCGACTGACTGCAATTTTCGGTTATTACTCTTACTTCCATTGGTTCAAGAGAGCACCCTATAGAATTAATTATATGCATAATGGCCGATGTTCTATTAAGCTTAATTCGTGATACCTTAACATATCCGCCCCCGCCTCTACGACTTTCAATTATAAAGCCTTGTTCGGGGGTGAACCTTGAAGACAGAACATAATTTATCTGACTTGGGGCGCACCCAACAATGGAAGCAAGTTCGTTACGTTGTATTTCGGCTATGTTCTCCTCTGATTCTTCAATAAGCTGTAATATTCTTTGGGCTATAATATCGCTCATTCTCATAAACAAATTCTCCTTTAAGAGTTTGACTTTAACTTACCTTTAATTTTATTATAATCAAAAGTCAGGGAAAGTCAATAATTATTTTAAAAATATTTTTAGTAACAAAGCATTAGTTTTGAACATAGTATGGGTTGTAAAGAACGAAAGGGGGTCAAAAAGTATGTGTGGTTTCGGTAACAATAACTGCTCTTGGATTCTTATCATCATCCTCTTACTCATCTGTTGCGGCGGTCAGGGCGGTCTTTCTTCCGGTAATGGTTGCGGCGGCTGCGGCGGTTGCGACAACAATTGTGGATGCTGCTAATTTCCTATGACATGTCCCTAAAAAAGCAAACCCGACAGTCGCTTGACTGTCGGGTTTGGTTTTAATGTAATTAGTTGAACATATTGAGGACGTCGGTATATGTGCTATCGTCGTCTTCCTCGCTGGAAGAAGAAAGGATGGATTCGATTGTTGAATTGGTTGCATCCTTTTTCTTGTCGTCGCCGAGACCAGTTGCAACAACGATAACGCGAATTGTATCTTCAAGAGTATCATCAAGACGGGCACCCCAAATGATTGTTGCATCGGGATGAGCCATTTCGTGAATGATATTAGAAGCGAGTTCAACTTCTTCAAGACCGATATCTCCAGAACCTGTGATGGAAACGATAACACCGCGAGCGTTCTGCATAGAGGTTTCGATAAGAGGACTGGTGATAGCAGCCTTAGCAGCCTGTTCAGCCTTATCGCGGCCTGTAGCAACGCCAACACCCATGTGAGCATAGCCAGCGTCCTTCATGATGGTTGTAACGTCGGCAAAGTCAAGGTTAACAAGAGCGGTAACATTGATAAGTTCAGAAATGGACTGAACGCCCTGATGTAAAACATCGTCAGCAATATTGAATGCATTTTTAAATGTAATCTTTTCCTCGGAAACATACTTAAGACGTTCGTTGGGGATTATAACAAGGCTGTCTACCTGGTCGGAAAGACGGGCAATTCCCTCTTCAGCCTGAGTCATACGGGTTTTACCTTCGAAAGCAAAGGGCTTAGTAACAATACCAACGGTAAGAATTCCAAGCTCCTTAGCAATCTGAGCAACTACGGGAGCAGCGCCAGTACCTGTTCCGCCGCCCATACCTGCGGTAAGGAATATCATATCTGCATCGCGGATAGCAGCAGCTATTTCATCCTTAGATTCTTCGGCAGCAGCGCGACCTTTTTCGGGGTTAGCGCCAGCGCCTTTACCTGCGGTTGTTTTATCGCCGATTTGAATTTTTGTGCCTGCTTTTGAATTATATAAAGCAGCTTTATCTGTATTGATAGCAACGAATTCAACATTGCGAATTCCAGCGTCTACCATGCGGTTAACTGCGTTTCCGCCGCCGCCGCCGACACCTACTACCTTAATAACTTGAGCTACTTCGTTTTCAAATTCACTAGTCATACTGAAAGCCATTTTTATTCCTCCGATATATTTTAATCTTCCATAATAGCGCAAATACACTTATACGATTTATATGATAACACACATATTTTAAAATTTCAATATAAAAATTACAATTTTGTAAAAAAATTATTTTTTATAGGACGATATGTCGCCATAAGTAAGAACAGGTTGGTTATTATCGGGCGTCCAGGCGCTTAAATCAAAGACACCTTCAGCCGTATTGCTTACCCCGTCAAGACTCGCCTTTAAATAGGCAACCTTATCCTCGAAGTATGAAGAAGAACCAAATTTAACTATAATTCTGTCATCAATTTTAATATAAGAAGCAAAATAATCACTTATATTAATAAAGTTAACCTTATAGTTCAGCTCCTGAGTCAAATCCAAATAATTCTCAAAAAGCGCTTGTTCACGTTCGTTATTAAATACTATTTTTTTACCGAGTGAAAACTTGACATTATCGGATAACGTTATCATTATTAAATTTTCCGGCGAAGCATCATACTTTTTGATGATTTTACCGTTCTTGTTCGCTGAATAACAATTACCTTCGTTTACAAAACAAAATTCTTCCTTTGTTTCAATAACATTAATTTTTAACGAAGCAGGAAGTTTTTTTTCAACCTTAACCTTTTCTATAAACGGCAGCATTACCGAAAGCCTTTTACTTAGGTCTTCCCCGTTTATTAGAATAAGGTTGTCCCCTTTATCTATTTCTGCGGCGGATAATATTTCCTCCGCAGTATAGGTGTTATTTCCTGCAACACGTATTGTTTCAATTTTAAAAAATACTGTAAGACTCAAAACGCACAAAACAAGCGCACAAATTACAAAAAACACAACAATCGTTATTGCCGTCTTCTTTTTACGGCGTTTTTTCTTTTGCGACTTTATGGCATTTTCACGCTGATTATTCTTAAATTTAGTCGTTGCCATTTTATCATTCCTTTTTTATATTTGCTAAAACACCAGAAAGGTTTTCTTCTATTTTTTCGTAACCGCGTTCAATATGATATATCTTATCTATACAACTGACACCGTTAGCCGCTAATGCCAAGACCACAGCTGCTGCGCCGCCGCGAAGGTCTGTACAATGAAGATGCGCTCCATTTAGCTCTTTGACACCTTCAACAATTGCAACTCTGTTATGGACCTTAATATCTGCGCCGAGTCTTCTAAGTTCGTCGATATAATTAAATCTGTTTTCGAATATTGTTTCAATAAAGGTTGAAGTACCCCCTGCTTTTACAAGTGAAGCCACAAGCAAGGGACCCGCATCGGTTGGAAAACCGGGATAAACAGTTGAACGGGTTGTTTTAATTCGTTTGATTTTTTGCGGCGCGCGAATTCTCAGGGTGTTGTTTCCAATAACAATATCGCAACCCATTTCAGAATATGCCTTGATAATCTGTCTGATATGCTCGGTATTCACATTTTTTATTGTAATATCTCCGCCAGTTACAGCAGCCGCCGACATATAGGTTGCCGCAACAATTCTGTCGGGAATAACGCTATGTTCAGTTGCTACGAGTTTCTTTACGCCGACAATTTTTATAACGTCTGTACCCGCGCCGAAAATTTTTGCGCCTGCCTTATTGAGAAAATCTGCCAAATCAGAGATTTCAGGCTCTTTTGCGGCATTATGAAGATATACAACACTACCAGATAGACAAGATGCGAGTATTACATTTTCCGTAGCGCCAACACTTGCAAAATCAAGCGTTATATCTGCATATTCAGGTGTTGTTTCGCGCTTACAAACAATATATCCACCTGATTCTTCAACCGAATATCCAAGTTCTCTTATTGCTTTAAGGTGCATATCTATTGGTCTTGGACCAAGTTCGCATCCACCCGGAGCGGTAATGGTTGCAGAACCGCAACGCGCCAGAATTGCGCCCAAAAACACAACTGACGAGCGCATTTCTCTCATAAGTGTTGCCGAAACCGTATTGCATATTGGTTCATTAGATTCTACATAAACGTCGTTACCAAGCATTTTGCAAGTAAACCCTATTGAACGAAGAATTTTAATCGCAGCTCTTACATCTGACAAATCAGGACAGTTATGTAAAACGGTCATACCGTCAACGAGTAGCGTTGCGGCTAATAATGGCAACGCGCTGTTCTTCGCGCCTTGCAGTCTTATGTCCCCCGAAAGACGCTTTCCGCCTTCTATAAAGAGTTTAGCCATGATAACACCCTTTCGTACAAAAAAGAAAAGGAAGTCATCCTTTTCTAATTCATACTATGCGGTGTGTCTATCTTTGTGCATACAATTCCTTTATGATTTTGTAGATTCGTTCGTTAGAATCCGGTATGCCGCATTCTTTTGCACGTTGACCCATTTGGTTGAGTTGTTCCTTGTTGCTTAATAAATTATCAACCGTTTCGGTCAGGAGTTCTTCTGTAAGATTCTTTTCTTCTATTATGACAGCTGCACCGTTATTCTTGAGGGTCATCGCATTATGAAATTGATGATTTTCCGCAACATAAGGTGACGGAATAAGTATGGATGCCTTGCCGCAAACACAAAGTTCGCTAAGCGTTATAGCGCCCGAACGGCAAATAACTAAATCTGCCGCCGCCATACATATATTCATATCATCAATATATTCTTTAACAGTAATTTCATCGGCTAATTTACCACATTCATTCATAAGCATATTGCTGACAGAATCATATCCTGATTTTCCTGTTGCATGAATATGATAATATTTACCGGTGTTATTGTGATTTTTTATAAGTCCTACAACAGCCTCGTTTATTGGACGGGCGCCAAGACTTCCGCCAAATGAAAGAATTAAGGGACGAGAATCGAGCCCAAGAATTTTTCTTGCATCTTCCCTGCTAATATTTATAAGTTCTCTTCTTACAGGGTTTCCAACATGAAAAGGCTTTTGTTTGAGTTTAAGGTGATTTTCAGCTTCGGGCATCGCAAGCATTACCCTATCGACAACATTAGACAAA